>NZ_JAERJY010000078.1:0-15731 GCF_018257375.1 Providencia sp. JGM181
TCTATGGTGGTATTTCATTTTTTATTAGAGGAATACTCTAATACCCTTCTATTTGTAAGTGATAATTAGGATTATTCGTTGATTCATTAGGAAAGTTAGCCACAGCTTTCTTTGGCGAAGATTCTTATCCATTGTCCATTTCTATGACATTTTTTCATTGTTTTACAATGATTTTGTCCGCTCTATGCACCTCTTATCCACTCTCTGCAAAAATCTAATATGCATGATTAATCATGGATTGACCATTTATTAACAAATGGGATACAAGAAAGAAACACAAAAAAGATAACAACGTGCTGACGTTGACTGGTGAGGTTAAAATGGCTGAGCGCTCGTTTGTTCAAGAAGTTCAAAAATTACGGCAGGGTGAAGGCGAAGTCTTCAGCGGTGAAGGGATACTTGCCGTTACGAAAGCGTTACTCGAATCAGGGGTTTCCTATGTGGCAGGCTATCAAGGCGCTCCCATCTCCCATTTAATGGATGTGCTGGCAGATGCGCAGGATATCCTATCGGAATACGGTATTCGTTTCGAAAATAGCGCCAGTGAAGCCACTGCTGCCGCGACTCTGGCCGCATCGGTTAATTATCCTTTACGTGGTGCAGTGACATTCAAAGCAACCGTAGGTACTAACGTGGCTTCAGATGCATTAGCAAACTTAGCCTCTGGAGGTGTACTGGGTGGTGCGTTGATCATCGTCGGTGAAGATTACGGCGAAGGCTCCTCCATCATGCAGGAACGTAGCCACGCATTTGCCATGAAATCCCAAATGTGGCTACTCGACCCACGCCCTAATTTACCTTGCATCGTTCAAGCAGTTAAAGATGGTTTTGATCTTTCCGAAGCCAGTAATACCCCAGTTATGCTGCAAATGCGTATTCGCTCTTGCCATGTTCATGGGCAGTTCACATGCTCTGATAACCAATATCCAAAATTTACGGTCAAAGACGCGCTAGAGAACCCAACTCGCGACGTGAGCCGCATCGTGTTACCGCCAGCCAGTTTTTTACATGAAAAAGAAAAAATTGAGGCTCGCTGGCCTGCTGCCATCAAATTTATTCAAGAACGTGAACTCAACGAATTTTTTGCGGAAGATGCCGAAGATGTGGGGATCGCCTTACAAGGTGGTAACTACAACACGCTGATCCGCGCATTAAACCAAATTGGTCTAGCCGACGTTTTTGGTAATAGCAAAATCCCGTTGTATGTCATGAATGTGGCGTACCCGTTGATTGATGATGAATTTGAACGTTTTTGCCGCAATAAAAAAGCTATTTTAGTTTTAGAAGAAGGGCAACCGAATTTCGTTGAGCAAAACGTGGCGAATATTTTACGTCAACGCAGTATTGATGTGGCGCTACACGGTAAAGATATGCTGCCGATGGCGGGAGAATATAACACCGCAACGGTATTAGCAGGGCTGCGCTCATTCTTCGAACGTTATGGCAAAATTGAGCCACAAGTGAAAGCGGCTGCAAATCAGATTCGTATTCCAACTATTAATGTCGCGGCTGTCAAAGCCGATGATGACCTACCTGAATATGTGAATGCGGCGGAACCGACTCTGAATGAAACGGTGCATGCACGCCCACCTGGATTTTGTACGGGCTGCCCTGAACGTCCCATTTTTACTGCAATGAAGCTAATTGAGCGTGAACTGGGTGAACACCATGTGAGCGCGGATATTGGCTGCCATTTATTCTCTATTCTGCCGCCTTTTAACCTTGGTAACACCACGATGGGTTACGGACTTGGTGGCGCGGGTGCTGCTGCATTAAATGCCAAAGCGGGTAAACGAGCGATTTCTGTGATGGGCGATGGCGGTTTTTGGCACAACGGGTTAACCAGCGGTATTGCTAACAGCGTATTTAACCGTAGCGATAACTTAACCATTGTTGTTGATAACAGTTATACCTCTGCAACCGGTGGGCAAGATATTTTATCGTCAACGGCGCTAAATTCTACCCGCAGCACTGGGCATGAGATTGAAAAAGCAGTTAAAGGCGTTGGAGTTAATTGGGTAAAAACCATCAAACGTACCTACGATTTAAAAGCCATGACGAATACACTGCGTGAGGCACTGACGACGACAGAAAGCGGTCCTAAAGTGTTAATTGCGCAAAGCGAATGTATGTTGAACAAACAACGCCGCGAAAAGAAAAAAGTCCGTGAAGACGTTTCAGCAGGCAAGCGAGTTGTCCGTGAACGTTTTGGTGTCGATTCAGACACTTGCACGGGAGACCACTCTTGTATTCGTTTATCGGGTTGTCCATCGTTATCAATCAAACCTAACCCAGATCCTTTACGTACAGACCCTGTCGCGACAGTGATGGATAGTTGCGTAGGCTGTGGGCTGTGCGGTGAAGTCTCTCATGCCGCAGTGCTGTGCCCTTCATTCTTTAAAGCTCAGATTATTACCAACCCAAATGGCTGGGACAAATTGCGCCACCGTGTTCGCGGTTGGTTTATTGGCTTCTTGCAGCGTCGTGATGCACGCCGCCGTGAACAACTGAGTTTCTAGGGGGGCACATGGCTCAATCTTTAATGACTTCTCAACCGTTAATAACCTCTCAATCGCTAATGGCCTTACAGCCGATCAAAATCGCCATCCTTGCGATGGGCGGAGAAGGTGGTGGCGTTCTCGCTGACTGGATTGTCAATCTTGGCGAAGATAACGGTTATTTTGCGCAAACCACTTCTGTGCCAGGAGTGGCGCAGCGTACAGGGGCAACAATTTATTATGTTGAATTATTCCCTGGTGCTGATAACCCGCAGACCCCTTCACCTGTTTTAGCGTTAATGCCAATGCCCGGTGATGTGGATGTGGTGTTGGCTTCTGAGCTGATGGAGGCTGGGCGTGCAGTACAACGTGGTTTTGTGACCGCGGAGCGTACCACGCTGATTAGTTCGACCCATCGGGTTTATTCCGTCGCAGAAAAATCGGCAATGGGGGATGGGCGAGTGGATAGCCAAGCGTTGATCCGCCATGCGGGGCAAGCCGCCCGCCAGTTTGTGCATTTTGATATGGCACAAGCTGCGCAAGAGAGTGGCAGCGTAATCAGCGCCGTGTTGTTCGGTGCGCTGTTTGGTTCGGGGGTTCTGCCTTTTAGCCGTGAACAATTTGAAGAAACCATCGTTCGTGGTGGCGTTGGCGTGAAACCGAGTTTGCGAGCATTTGCATTGGGTACTGAAAAAGCAGCTCAGCCTGAAGAGGCTTATCAAGCAGAATCTGCAAAAGCGGTAGAAAAAACACCAAAAAACAAACATGTAGCAGCTCTCCTTTCTCGGATTGAAAGCCAGTTTCCTGACCATGTTCACTACCTTGCGACCGAAGGTGTTCGTCGGCTGGTTGATTATCAAGACCCTGCATATGCCGAAACGTACCTCAATCGACTACAAGGGCTGTTTGCGCAAAAAGGCGGTGATGACCCGCGTTTACAGCGTGCGTTAGTACGCCACTTAGCGCTATGGATGTCCTATGAAGACACCATTCGCGTTGCGGACTTAAAAATTCGTGATAGCCGTTTTGCCCGAGTACGCAGTGAAGTCCAAGCGAAAGATAACCAATTACTCGATATCAATGAATTTATGCATCCAAGAATCGAAGAGATTTGCGAAACGCTTCCCAAAAATTTAGGCAATTGGTTGATGAAACCACATTGGGTACACAAAGCCGTTCGCAAATTGACGCAAAGGGGACGAACAATTACTACCAGTTCCTTATGGGGATTCTTACAGTTATACGTGCTAGCTGCATGGCGCAGAGGGCGCCGCTCAACGCTGCGTTATCAGCTTGAAAATAATCGTATTGAAAAATGGCTAGCCACTGTGGCGCAAGCCGCAAGCAGTAACCCTGCTTTGGCAACCGAAATTGCGCAATGTCAGAGAGTGGTTAAGGGGTATAGCGACACCCATGCTCGTGGATTGCGCAATTTCCAAGTTTTGATGGAGATTGTTGAACGTCATGGTAGCCAGCTAGCACCGATAAATTTACGTGAATTACGTGAAGCGGCGCTGGCGGATGAACATGGTAATGAGTTGAAAAAATGCCGTCAGCGTTTGGCGATGGAATAAGGATAGCATCATGAGTTTACTGACATTTTCTCGAAACCATCGGATCAATTTTTCAGAATGTGATCCTGCTGGGATCGTGTTTTACCCACAATATTTCGTGATGTTTAACAATCTCATTGAGCGTTGGTTTGATGAATTACTCCCTGAAGGATTTGCAGGGTACATCCTCGATCAACGTTTTGGTTTGCCCACCGTGCATTTAGAGGCGGATTTTAAAGCGATTAGCCGTATGGGGGATGATGTTCAGCTTGAGCTGCATGTCGAACGCATTGGCGGTAAATCACTGACTTTACGTCAACGCTGTACCAGCCTTGATGGCGAGTTGCGCATGGAAGTGACGCAAACCTATGTCACTACATCATTGATTACGCATCAGGCTATTCCTATCCCTGAAGCACTGTATATCGCCTTAACCCAGCAGCAACCGGTGTAATGGCACAACGTAATAAAGGAGAAACTCCATGAATATCGTTTGTATCGGCGGCGGTCCCGCTGGGCTTTATTTCGGGTTGCTGATGAAACTGCAAAACCCAAGCAACCGTGTGGTGGTCGTTGAACGTAACCGCCCTTATGACACCTTCGGTTGGGGCGTGGTATTTTCGGATGCCACATTAAGTAATTTGCGCAAAGCAGATCCAGTCTCAGCAGAAACGATCAGTGCTGAATTTAGCCATTGGGATGATATCGACATTCATTTTAAAGGCAGCTGTAACCGTAGTGGCGGGCATGGCTTCATTGGTATTGGGCGTAAAAAGCTCCTCAATATCTTGCAAGATCGCTGCCTTGAAGTGGGGGTGGAATTGGTATTTGAAACCCAAGTGGCGGATGACCAAGAAATTGCACGCCAATATGATGCGGATCTAGTGATTGCGTCGGACGGGATCAATAGCGCAGTACGTACTCGCTATGAAAATATCTTCAAACCCGATATCGACCAACGCCGTTGCCGTTTTGTTTGGCTAGGTACGAAAAAGATTTTCGACGCATTTACCTTCTTGTTCGCAGAAAATGAACACGGTTGGTTCCAAGTTCACGCGTATCAATTCCAAGAAGGGTTATCCACATTTATCGTAGAAACCACGGAAGAGACTTGGTTGAAAGCAGGTATCGACCAAATGTCTCAGGAAGATGGGATTGCTTACTGTGAAAAGTTATTTGCCCCATGGCTGGATGGTGAAAAACTGATTGCCAATGCAGCACACTTACGTGGTGCCGCGATTTGGATTCGTTTCCCTCGCGTGATTTGTGATAACTGGGTGCACTGGACACAACCAACAAGCCGCAAGGAAGTTCCTGTGGTGCTGATGGGGGATGCCGCTCATACCGCCCACTTCTCTATTGGTTCAGGAACTAAATTGGCTCTAGAAGATGCGATTGAGCTGTGCGAAAGCTTGAAAGCGACTCAAGGAGATTTGCGCAAAGGACTTGAGCACTACCAAAAAGTTCGCAGTGTCGAAGTGCTAAAAATCCAGAATGCGGCGCGTAACTCAACCGAGTGGTTTGAAAATGTGCAGCGCTATGAAAACCTCGATCCTGAGCAGTTTGCTTACTCTTTATTAACTCGTTCTCAGCGCATTTCTCATGAAAATTTACGTGTGCGTGATGGTAACTGGTTAACTCACTATGAAAACTGGTTTGCCGAAAAATCGGGTTTACCAGCGCAGGTGGCTAATCAAAAAGTCGCCCCGATGTTGACGCCATTTCGCTTGCGTAATGTGGAATTGAAAAACCGTGTGATAGCGTCTCCAACGCTGCTGTATTGCGCAACGGATGGGTTAGTCAGTGATTTTCATCTGGTACATATTGGTAGCCGCGCATTAGGCGGTGCTAGCCTGATTATGACGGAAATGACGGCGATTTCTCCTGAAGCACGAGTCACGACAGGCTGCCCGGGAATTTGGAATGATGTGCAAGTGGCGGCATGGAAAAATGTGACGCAATTTGTGCATCAAAAAACGGATGCAAAAATTGGCATTCAATTGGGGCATGCAGGGCGTCGTGGTTCAACACAGCGCGGCTGGGAGCAAGAAAACCACCCAATGAAACAAGGTAACTGGCCATTAGTTTCCGCATCACCATTACCGTATTTACCTTCAATTTCACAGACACCCACTGAGCTAACTGAAGCCCAAATGGCGACGATTATCGACCAGTTTGTGGCGGCAGCAAAACGCGCAGATCAAGCCGGTTTTGATTGGTTAGAGTTGCAAGCGGGACATGGTTATCTGCTATCGAGCTTTATTTCTCCGTTAACTAACCAGCGTACAGATGGGTTTGGTGGGTCTTTAGAAAATCGTCTGCGTTTCCCGCTAGCGGTAGTGAGCGCGGTCAGAAAAGTATGGTCTGAGGATAAGCCACTGTCTGTGCGTATCTCTGCGACAGATTGGGTTGACGGCGGCACAACAGTCGATGAGGCGGTATTAATTGGGCAGGCACTTCATCAAGCGGGCGCAGATATTATCGACTGCTCATCGGGTGAAGTTTCTCCTCTTCAGCAGCCAGTTTATGGGCGTATGTATCAAACCCCAATGGCGGATCGTATTCGCAATGAAGGATCGGTTCCGGTCATTGCCGTTGGTGCGATCACTGATGCGGATCAAGTGAATAGCATTATCGCATCAGGGCGTGCGGATCTTTGTGCGCTCTCTCGACCACTTCTTGCCGACCCTGCTTGGTTACTCCATGAGTGTGCTCGCTTTGGGTGGAATTCAGTCACATGGCCAGCACCTTATGAGTATGGTCGCCAACAATTAATCCAACAATCGAAAAGCCGTTAATGGCGTAAATGCGAGAGGGGGAAACACCATGACGATTCAGTCCCATGACCAATACAGAGAAAATGTCGCAGGACGCGCAGATGTGGAAGATACACCAGAATTGTTGGCGTATTACAAACAGTTAGATGAACTCAAAACGGGCGCATTGTGGACGGTTGCCAACAAAATTGAGCCGTGGCAGCCAAAATCTCAATCTGTGCCTGTGTTATGGCGTTACCAAGATTTACGTGAGCATGTTTTGCGTTCGGTGGATTTGGTGACTCCGGAAAAAGCAGGTCGCCGTGTTATCTACTTAAACAACCCTGGTCGTCAAGATGTGGCAGCGGCAGTGGGTTGGTTGTATTCCGGTTTACAGGTGATGCATCCGGGAGAAGCCGCTTCGGCTCACGCACATTCATCATCAGCATTGCGTTTCATCATGGAAGGGCGCGGCGCCTACACCATTGTGGAAGGGCAAAAAATGATTTTAGAAGCTAATGATTTTGTGCTGACACCAAATGGTACTTGGCATGAACATGGTGTGGAAGAAGGTGGATTACCGTGTATTTGGCAAGATGGTTTAGATATTCCATTAGTCAATGCAATGGAAGCGGGTTTCTACAAAGTTCACCCCGATTTGCATCAAGCACAAACTCGTCCAATTGATTATCCCGTTGGCATGTGGGGAGCGACTGCGTTACGTCCGCACCATGTGGGATGGGATAAGCCCTATTCGCCATTATTCAAATACCAGTGGGGACCCACTTATGAAGCGCTGCAACGCGCCGCAAAAGTAGCGGATGGCTCAGTATTTGATGATGTATTAATGAATTACACCAACCCATTAACCGGCGGGCCAGTGATGCCAACGATTGGGGCTAGTATGCAGTTATTACGCCCTGGATTTGTCGGCAAAGCTCATCGTCATACGGGCAGTTTTATCTACCAAGTGGCGAAAGGTAAAGGGTATTCGATTATTAATGGGCAGCGCTTTGACTGGCAAGAGCGAGATATTTTTTGTGTACCATCATGGATGTTCCACGAACATGTGAATACATCCCAGAGCGAAGACGCGTGTCTGTTCTGTTTTAACGACTTGCCAGTGATGCACTCCCTTGGCCTCTATTATGAAGAGGCGCTTGTGGACAATGACGGGCACCAAAAAGTGATTAGCTAACTATTTATTTTTTATAACTTTTTATTCCGATTACTTATTTTAATTGTTTACGTGAAGATTTTAGTTAGGTCTGAGACCTGACTCAAGGAGAAAAATTATGCGTCTTATTACTTACCGTTCAGATGTTACCGCAGCAGCACGTTTAGGGGCGATTGTTAACGAGCAAGTCGTGGATTTAGCAAGATTAGCGGAACAGAATGGTCAATATCTCCCTGATAATATGTTGGATTTTATTGATTTAGGTCCACAAGGGATCCGTGCAGGTACTGAATTATTAAACGCACATAAAGGGCAATTTCCTGCGGGAACTGCATGGCCAGTACAAAACGTAAAAATTTTAGCGCCAATTCCGCGCCCAAGAAAAAATATCTTTGGGATTGGCTTGAACTATGTTGAACACGTTGCGGAATCTAGCCGTACTCTGGATACCTCTAAAGATCTACCAAAAGAGCCGGTTATCTTTTCTAAGCCGCCAACAACGGTGATTGGACCGGGTGATGCGATTGAACATAACAGCCAAATTACTCAGCAATTAGATTGGGAAGTGGAGTTGGCGGTGATCATGGGGACGCGTGCTAAAGGGGTTTCTGAAGCAGATGCCCTGAACTATGTGTTCGGTTATAGCTTAATGATTGATATGAGTGCACGTGATTGTCGCCGTGCAGGTCAATGGATTTACTCTAAAGGGCAGGATACCTACGCCCCATTCGGTCCTTGTATTGTGACTGCCGATGAAATTCCTGATCCTCACTCACTAAACCTGAGTTTGAAAGTTAACGGTGTAACCAAGCAAGACTCCAATACTCGCCATATGCTGTTCAATGTGAATGCGTTGATTGCTGATATCAGCAAAGGCATTACGTTGGAACCGGGGGATATTATCGCAACGGGCACACCTGAAGGGGTTGGTGCGGGTCGTTCCCCACAAGAGTGGGTATGGCCGGGTGATGTAATTGAAGCGTATGTCGAAAAAATCGGTGAGTTACGCCACCCAGTGGTTGCGGTATAACTCAAGGGAGATACTAACATGTTGAATCTACCTCAATTTAAGGCAGCGGCTGTACAGGCCGCCCCTGTATTCCTCGATACCGATGCTACCGTTGATAAAGTGTGTCGGTTGATTGAAGAAGCCGCGGACAATGGTGCCAAATTAGTGGCATTTCCTGAAGTGTTTGTCTCTGGCTACCCGTATTGGAGTTGGGTAATGAACCCGATTGATGGCAGCCCTTGGTTTGAAAAACTGTGCAAATCTGCCATTGAAGTCCCTGGACCTGAAATTAAACGAATCGCCCAAGCTGCAGCTCGTCACCATATCAACGTGGTTGTGGGGGTGAATGAGCGCAATCCGAACGGAATTGCCACGTTATACAACACGTTAGTGACGATTTCTGATGATGGTAAAATTTTAGGACGTCACCGTAAATTAGTCCCAACGTGGGCGGAAAAATTGACGTGGGCAAATGGGGATGCCTCCTCGCTGAAAGTTCACCAAACCAGCATTGGTCCTTTAGGGGCGTTGGCATGTGGCGAAAACACCAATACATTGGCACGTTTCTCGCTATTGGCTCAAGGTGAGTTGGTTCATATTGCCAGTTATATTGCACTGCCAGTGGCACCAAAAGACTATGACATGGCAGATGCGATTCGTTTACGTGCTTCTGCTCATTGCTTTGAAGGCAAAGTATTTACCATCATTTCTTGTTCGACAGTCTCTGAAGAAATCGTTGAAGCCATGGCGGAGTCGCATCCCGAATCCCGTGAGTTGCTTGCGCGTCCAAATAGCGCATTTTCCGGCATTATTGGTCCTGATGGACGAGTAATTGGGGAACCATTGATTGATAAAGAAGGCATTGTTTACGCTGAAATTGATTTGAATCGCTGCATTCAACCACGCCAAATGCATGATATTACAGGGCACTATAATCGCTTTGATATTTTTGACTTACAGGTTAATCGTCGCCCATTAACGGCAGCTCGTTTCCATCATGGTGGGCAAGATGTCGATGAACTTAATCAGTTTGCTGAATCGGATGACTCTTCAGTGGAGAAAGGACTATGAGCTTAGCGCGTACGTTTCGTATTGGGCAGATTGTGCCTTCATCTAATACCACCATGGAAACTGAAATTCCGGCTATATTACGCGCCCGTGAAGCGATGTTTGCAGAGCGTTTCACATTCCACTCTAGCCGTATGCGTATGCAGAAAGTGACTAAGGATGAGCTTGCCAAAATGGACTCAGACAGTGACCGCTGTGCTATTGAACTGTCAGACGCCGATGTCGATGTATTAGGGTATGCCTGCTTGGTTGCCATTATGAGCATGGGGAAGGGGTATCACCGAGTTTCGCAAAAACGCCTCCATCAATGCACCATAGATAATGGGCATCCAGCGCCGGTTGTCACTAGTGCAGGGGCATTAGTCGAAGGGCTACATGCCATTGGCGCGAAAAAAGTGTCGATTTTGACGCCGTATATGAAGCCATTAACGCAAATGGTTATCGACTATATTGAACATGAAGGCATTGAAGTGGTTGATAGCATTTCATTGGAGATCCCCGATAACCTCGAGGTGGGGAGACAAAACCCATTAGCACCAGTGGAAATCACCAAAAAGCTAAATACCAATGTGGATGCGATTGTAGCATCAGCTTGTGTGCAAATGCCGTCATTACCGTCGATTCAACTTATCGAAGATAGAGTGGGCTTACCAGTATTGTCTTCGTCTGTGGCAACAACCTACATGATGCTAAAAAAATTGGGACTTGATACGCGAGTGGATGGTTTTGGCTCACTACTTAGCGGAAGATTTTAGTTAAATTATGTTAAGAGTTCGATTTCCTTCTGCTACTCTGCTAGCTTCTAATGTCATAAAACCAGAAGCAAGAAAAGAGGAATTGATGCCTGAATCGAAAGTCTTCGTTGATAATTACCTGCCTGCTCTTTTGGGGCAGGCATGGATGCTAGTTTCATCTGAATTTCATGCGGTTGTAGAAGCCAATGGGCTATCGGTGTTGGAGTGGCGAGTGCTTTCTACATTGGCCAATAATGGTTCGATGGGGATCACTGAGCTGTCGCAAAAAACAGTCAGCAAGCAACCAACAATCACGCGGGTATTACAACGATTGGAACAGCAAGGGCATGTCATCCGTCACAATAACCATACAGGAAGTGACCGCCGTGTGACTTTAGTGAGTGTGACTTCTAGTGGTGTCGAGCTGGTCGAAGGGTTATTGATTGCAGCGGAAGAGCATGAAAGGCAGGTTTTAGCGCCTCTTGGTGTTCGCAAAAGCAAAATGCTCAAGCAGGTTTTACAAGAATTAATTGATAGACATAGCCCAGAAATCAAATAGATAAGTTGCATTAAAATACTCGGAATTATCCGTTTTTGATGAGTGATAAGGGTTTATACCAGAAGAACAGATTAAATCCTTATAAAACACGAGTATATTGAATGGATATGTAATGTATTGGAAATTAAGTAATATCCTGTAACACAATGATTGCTATCGTAGTTTTTGATTTATTTTGTTTTTTTATTTGGTAATAAATTGATGCTTTACATTGATTTGATTTATCTATTTACTGCAATGCAGATAACTAAGATAAACCATTATGGAGCACTCAATGTCAGTAGTGACACTTGTACTCGTTTTTTTACTTGCAGTCATCGTGAGCGTATTTGTTTCTCGATTACTTAAAGACATCATTCCATTGCCAATTATCCAGATAGC
Source organism: Providencia sp. JGM181 (assembly GCF_018257375.1). NCBI lineage: Bacteria > Pseudomonadati > Pseudomonadota > Gammaproteobacteria > Enterobacterales > Morganellaceae > Providencia > Providencia sp. JGM181. The sequence goes on from NZ_JAERJY010000078.1 coordinate 11,736, forward strand.
GTTAGGGGCTGCCTTATCGTTCTACGGATTTACAGTGGAATTCGAACCACATCTTTTTCTCTTTTTATTTATTCCTCCATTGCTATTTCTTGATGGATGGCGAATTCCAAAAGAAGCCTTATTCCAAGAAATTAAGCCAATTATGTCATTGGCGATTGGCTTAGTGGTCGTCACCGTTATTGGGATGGGGTTCTTTATCCATTGGCTGATCCCAACGATTTCACTGGCGGTTGCCTTTGCACTGGCAGCTATCCTTTCCCCAACTGACCCTGTGTCGGTATCTGCAATGACAGTGAATTCGCCACTACCATCGCGTATGGCGCACATTCTTGAAGGGGAATCTCTACTCAATGATGCGACGGGCTTAGTATGCTTTAGCTTTGCGGTTGTGGCTGCGCTGACAGGGGAATTCTCTCTGACATCTGCTGCGGGGCAATTTGTGCTGGTGGCACTGGGTGGGATAGTGATTGGTTTATTAGTCGCATGGGCAATTGGCTGGTTAAACCAATTCTTAGTCAAGCGCACAGGTGAAGAGCCGGCTATCCAAATTATGATCAGCCTGTTAATGCCTTTTACTGCGTATCTGCTGGCTGAACATTTACATGTTTCCGGGATCCTTGCTGCCGTTGTTGCGGGTATTGCGATGCACTACGAAAAAATCGCAGGGCGCATGCAAGCGGCGACTCGAATGCAAAGTAAGGCAGTTTGGGACACGGTACAAACAGGTTTGAACGGCATGATCTTTATTCTACTGGGTGAGCAGCTACCAGGGATGTGGACCAATTTGCCTCAGGTGGCCGAAGCTGCAGGTGCTAGCCATCCTTGGATGCTGTTTGTGTATGTTGCCGTTATCACCATTGCATTAGGTGCACTGCGTTTTGCTTGGGTATGGATATCAATGACCCTGACAGTTTTCCACAATCGTCGTCGTGGAAAGCAAGCGGATGAAGTACGTATTCGCATGATGGCGGTGATGGCAACGGCGGGAGTTCGCGGGGCAATTACGTTAGCCGGTATTTTAACGTTGCCATTCTTAATGCCCGATGGATCATTATTCCCTAACCGTGATGTGGCTATCTTCCTCGCGATGGGGGTGATCCTGTGTTCGCTGTTAATTGCCAGCATCGCCTTGCCGATTTTAACCAAAGGTTTAGTGCAAGATTTACCTTATGATAACGATGAAATTCGCGCTCGTCTGGCACTCAATGAAGCAGCAATGGCACATATTCGTGAGCTGATGAACCACCCTTCTGATGATATGGATGAAATTGCGATGCGTACCGAAGTGGGTGCTCAGCTGTTAGAAATTTATGGTCGTCGTTTAGATAATACGGATGAAACAGAGTCAGATGTGTTTGATTTACATCGGATGATCGAGATGGAACGTTCGATGTCAGATTCGGCTCTGAAGGCGAAGCGGGAAGCGTTATATCAAATGCGTAAAGGGAAAAATATCAATGAGCGAGTGTACCATCGCTTACGTGATGAGCTTGATTTAAAAGAAGAAACATTAAATCACCATAAGAGTTCAAAACACTAGTTTCTAATTTACGACTAAAGGGCTTAAGGTAACTTAAGCCCTTTTTATATACTCATTGAAAAAAATTTTATTGCTGATAATGTAATCTCTAATTATATTCAGGAAAAAATTATGTCACAGCATGTAGCTCACCTCATTATTATGATGACCATCACTTAACTGGTGGGAGTTTGCTACATCCTCAACCCGCCAGATAAGGCGGGTTTTTTGTCCTTGTCTGGTTAGTATTCAACAAGGAGCCCTCTATGAATCTTTTCGACAATACTCAAAAACACACGCAAGAACTTGAAGCCCTAATTGCCAGCGCAGATCGCGCCATCACAGAAGAAAATTTCAGCTATTTAATGGATTTTTATTCTGAGAATGGTTCGTTAGTGGTGAAAGACGGTTTACATGTCCATGGAAAAGAGAATCTAAAGAAAGCATTTTCTGCTATCGCTGAGTTTTTTAATCACAGCCTGCAAGTGTCTCAAGGTACGGTAAAAGTTATTTTTGGCGAAGATTGCGCCTTAGTCTTAGCTGAAACCATTTTGAGTGCGAAAATGCAAGATGGTACGCCGTTTAATACTGTGAGAGATGCCACCTACGTATTTAAATTCATCGACGGTAAGTGGCTATGTGTGATTGATAATTCTTATGGAACTTCATTGCTGAAATCCTAAGGAAAGCTTTGTCTCATTTACCCGCGTGTGCCATGAAAAAATAGCGATATTCAGTTTACGTAATAAATGGTTTTTTATTGTAATTATTCAGTTTTACTGTTGTCTCTGGAGTTAAGTCTAAGGTTTATACTCGGGACAAGAATAACAGTGGAGGATATTTATTATGTCAATTTTCAGCTGGTTATTTAACCTCGGCAGAAATCGCTATAACTCGAAACGCGATAACCAATATCGGGGTCATTCAGGGCATGGCAGCAGTTCCAAGCATGGTTCTCGAGGTAAGCATGGCGGGAGTTATCAGCACAATGATGGTCGAGGCGAAGACAACTATTTTTCACACGGACAAAACATCCAAAAAGTAAGATGCCGACAATGCAAAAATGCCGTAGACCCAAATGCCAATTTTTGCGGTGAATGTGGAGCATCAATTTAAGGAAATAGAAAAGGTATTTTTGATTCAGGAGGAAGCATGGCGGAATCGTTTTTTTCTCATAAAAATCATTACCAGCTCTACGTTAAGAATTTCATTGCATCACCGTCTTCAATGGGAACGGTATTCCCATCATCTCGTTGGTTATGCAATACCATGATTGACAATATTGACTGGGCTCAATGTCATCAAATTGCAGAGATTGGTGCGGGTAACGGCGTCATGACTCGCTATATTGTGAACAAAATTACGACGCAAACACGTTTAGATCTCTATGAAATTAATCGTGATTTTATCGATATTTTAAATCAGATTGATGACCCGAGAGTGGCAGTTAATCCATGTTCAGCAGAATATTTATTGGGTGATTATGATTTGATTATTTCAGGAATTCCTTTTCTGTCCCTGAATAAAAAAACCAGTATGCGAATATTAAAACAGGTGCGTCAGAGCCTATTAAAGAATCAGGGTAAATTGGTGTTATTTCAGTATACCCAAGGTTGTGAACCGCTATTTTCGCGTTATTTTTCATTCACAAAAGAACGTGTGTATCGCAATTTTCCACCTGCATGGGTGTATAGCTGTGTCCCCAAATAATGAATCTTAGGCCGGTGTGATAGAAACTGGCCTAAGACTTTTTACGTTATTTAGGGCGATGCATTTCGAGTTTTTGTTGCTCTTCAATCCAATAATAATCCGCAGGTCCGCCTGCTCGCATCAAAGGTTTTTGGCGAGCACTGTTATATAAGCCTTGCTCTAAGGTAGCTTCATCGATATGCACCATTACCACTTCTCCCATGACCATCCACGTATCCAATAGGCTACCGTCAGCGCGTTTTAATTGCTGATATTCAGTGACTACACACTCCATGGAAACAGGCGTTTGGGCGATGCGCGGAGGCGTAATCAATGTGGACGGTAAAGTGGAAAGCCCAGTAAGGTCAAACTCACTTTCTCCACGAGGTAACATTGCACTGCTTGAATTGACCTGCTGCCCAAGCTCAAGAGTTGCAAGATTATAAACGAACTCACCTGTTTCGATTGCATTGGTGACGGAATCTTTTTTCCCAACGCTCGAGAAGACCAAAATGGGCGGTGAATAATTAAAGATATTGAAGAAGCTATAGGGCGCAAGATTGGTGTTACCTTGCTTATCGCATGTGGAGATCCAGCCAATAGGGCGTGGACCAATTAATGAGGGTATCGGATCATGGGGAAGCCCATGACCTTGTTGCGGTTGGTAGCTGTAAAACTGAGTTGTCATTATTGGCTCCTTTTTTTGTTATCCTAACGGATTAATTTATTCTAGTTAATATTAGAAAATGAAAAGTGCACGATATGCATAGTTTAAGCATGATATGGAT
>NZ_JAERJY010000079.1:0-15602 GCF_018257375.1 Providencia sp. JGM181
CTTGCCTGCATCCTATTGATTATTGTTAAAGATAAAAAACAACCAAATTTAACGACACTTTTTTTAAAATTCTCTATCTACCTGTTAAGCACTCTGACTTTCATAAATTTAATTTTTTTTGCAAGGGCATTTACTGATTGGTATTAACGTAAACACTCCGCTCTAATGTAATCTTGCAAACCAAGTATCATATTCTTGGATTCTGCGATTCGCTGCCTGAGTAGCCAATAATTTCCGATAGCGGAGTCAGTAGGTCTGGCGGTTGTTCCATCATCCACGCCGGAGGTGGAATTGGTTTCGACTTTCTGGCAGCTGGCTCGGATGTACACCCGCTCAGGATTACGCTCAGCAGCAATACGCAACTCATCAATTTCAATTTTTGCATTGGCTAGTTCCTGAATATGTTTAGTATCGAGTTTATGGAGAGATTGGACACGTTCTTGGTAATCCTCATTAATTTTGACCTGCTCTGTCAACTCAACGAGTAGTCCGGCATTTTTGGTATTTAACTCACCTATCCTCTCGTGTTGTTTCCACATTCCCCATATCGCTATCAATGCGACAATAAATAACAATACGCTGACTTTATTCATGGCGATTACCATAAAGACGTTTAAAAATTAACTTGCCGACCTTTGTAATGCTCGATAGCTTTTTGGCAACGCTTCTCTAAACTTACCTTGTCAGTGCCACCACAAGTGTCGTCTCGAAGTGTGTATACGCCAATTGCCAAGTAGATGGGTAGACAGATAATAAAGTAGGATAAGCATAAGCAAACTCGCCAAGACACACGGTTTTTTCTACCTCTCGTCTCGTCATTAGCCCTTTCCACGCCTTCCCCCCTGCATATATCCAGCGTTTTAGTTCATTACATGCGCCAGCTTGGTCACCAGCATTAAGTTTTTTAAGTAATGTTGAGCGCGAGAAAGCACCTATTCCCACGTTATAAGTAAATGAATAAAGTGCCGCCCTGGTGTAATCAGGAATATTGATTTTAATTAAGGGGTTTACTGCTTTAGCGACGATTGCTAAGTCTTTTTCCAGTAACTCGTCACACTCGACTTTTGTATAGATTTTCGTCGGAATAATGTCAGAACCTGTATGCCCATAACACACCGTAAGAACACCACCTACATCACGGTAGGGTTTGGGCTCATATCCCTCAAAATTAGTCACCATTACAACAGTTAATGCCATCAGCCCACCTGTCACAGCGGCTATTTTTATTTTATTTGGTATCTTTGCCACTGTTAGCCTCTCTTAATTTGAATTCTTTCCGTTTGTAGTACCAATTCACCAAGAAGGTAGCGACAGTACAGATAATCCCGATGAGCACAGCCCACTGGTCTAGTGATAATGCCCCAGCTGTAGTAGTGATAACTCCAAGAGCATAAGAAAAGGGGCTAGAGTATTTTTCGTTCATACGCATATCACCCCCAACGGAGTGGTCCAAGATTTGGTTAATAGAAAGCCACCAGCTATAAAAACTAGAAGATGTTAATGAAGTCAGTTGAAATTTAGGCAATAAAAAAGGTCACCGAAGTGACCTTAGTAAATTCTAGATAATTAATTTTTTTTCTTACCTGTTATAGCATCGTAAACAACACTTAACCCATAAATAATAATGGCGAGAGGTAATCCCCACTTCACATCTCCTGAGATGACGCCATAATTTTCGAGTAATGTTATTATGCCCGCGAGGACAATAAATATACCAAAAAACATAAATACCTCATTCATGTATATGCGAGTACGCTATTATACATAAAGATTAATTTAGCTTACATCTTGAATAGAGATCGCCGCGAACAATAACTATTCATCAAATGATTTAGGTTGATTAAAATATCGAGGTAGCCGCGTATTTAGTACACCAAAACAGACTTAAATCTAAACAGTGCAATTATGATTCATTAACTTTGGCTTAGAACGACTAGCTCAAACAAAAAACCGCACTAGACAGGGTATTTTCAACGTATTACCTCGCACTCCTACTGGTACAACATGCGCATATTTTAATAAGGCTATATCCTGAAGCTTTAGCCGCAGCTATTGCATGTATAGCATTAAATAGGTTACCTAGGTAGAAACGATTTGAAGTCATCGGCATTTGTTTACAGCCAACTTTGTGTATTTTGTAATTACCTTTTGGTCCCATCGTCGTCTGAATGTAATAGTTCATACATCTCCGTATTTACATTGTACAAAAGATTTATAACTTATGGACCGCCATCGAGGTATCGAACCCCGACTCTTAGTTTTGCTAATACTAAATACTCTTCCAGTTGAGTTAATGGCGGAATGATTTTACATCCAGTAGACCAATGCAAACGAGGCTAAAAGCAATCCTAAAATAGTTAGAGCATTTTGCGTTAGTGATAAAGTTCGTTGATAAAAGGTAGGTAAGTTCATAGGTGATCCCTTAGGAAATAAATCCTTTGGATACCGCATCTATTTTTAAAATAAAAACTCGCAACTGCAAGATTTGCTTTTATAGCAATGAGGTATGATTACATGGCTATTGTAACACAGAACTCTCTCACTGGGGGGATTGTAATGATATATAAAACAAAAAACCCCACTTTTGCGGGGTTTTATAATCTATATGTTATTTAAGCTGGCTTCATATTAGATTTACAAAAAATACATTTAGCGCCATATGGATTGCTTTTTGATACATCAAAGTGATAGCGTCTATATTGAGACCCCTTACAACAAGGGCATCTCATATTAATGTTGTCTTAAAGTGCCACCACATTAGCAGCCGCTGGACCTTTTGCGCCATTTTCTACCGAAAAGCTGACTTTTTGTCCATCATATAATGTTTTGAAATCATCGCTTTGAATCGCGGAGAAGTGAACAAATACATCTTTGCTCCCATCTTCAGGAGAGATGAAACCAAAACCTTTAGATTCGTTAAACCACTTTACTAAACCTGTCATTGTATTAGACATAGAATTTCCTTTAATTTTTTGATTGCCATAAGGCATAGATGAGGTTTGATTTTTATTTTTACTTATGGGAATTAATTATAAGGAATTCGCAATGAAGGGATATCTTAGATAACGCTAAATGGTGAACAACTTTAAACTGACTAGCATAAATAGGCCTGTACTTCCAAACCGATGACTTGATTAAGCCATACAAACACTGGGATAGCAAATTTAATTTTCACTCTCACCATAAAAGCGTTGATTTTGCTTAAGACACCACATATTCATCATCAATAACTTTTCCAAACAAATCATATTGATAGCCAACTTATTATCAATCCAATTATTTTTGCAATAGTATTGATTTGATTAACTGAGGTTACATATGAAAAATCCTCGCTAGGTGACTTATGTAAATATGAATGATTTCGTTCATCCCGACAGTTATACGCTAACATAGCTTTTATGTTCAATATTCATATGACTGGAAGAACCAATCATATGAATAACTTTGAAATTCTGAGAATTATTTTTAATATCATAACCCATATCGCAGTCTTAATGACTGAGGATAAGGATGGAAATATTTTTGATTATTCAAATAGTTATCGGGGTACTCAGATAAATAGTGCGTAATTAATGTTAATGGAGCCAATAAAGGCTGTGTTCCTTGGCGGTATTCGAGGATTAACTTACTCAATGCTTGCCTTTGGTTTGATGTCAGATAACGTTTAAAGTAACCTTGGATATGCATAAGCACATTAGTGTGATTGCGCCTAGTCGCTTGGTGTTGTAATAAATTCATAAACTTATTTCGATACTCATCAAAATAAGAATCGATTGAATCCCATTCATTGTTACTAGCAACAAAACGACCAAGTTCTCGATAAAGAGGCTGTGAATGCGCCAATAAAAGGAGCTTATATCGAGTATGAAAGTCGATTAATGAGTGCCGATTGAAGGAGTTTTTCTTTAGTTCATTTAGCTCATGAAGAGCAAATACCCGTATAATAAAATTTTCTCGAATATGAGGATCGCTTAACCTGCCATCTTCCTCAACAGGCAACCAAGGCATTACTTTGAGTAATTGTTCAGTAAAAAGCCCAATTCCAGACTTTTTATTACCATTGCCAACTGAATCATATACTCGAACCCTTTCCAAGCCACAGCTAGGTGAGTTTTTACATACAATATAACCACTTAAATTTAAAAGCCCACTCAAATAAGTGGTCGAAAACTGAAGCATCTCTTCAGTTAAATCGCCTTCACGACCATCGCTGAACTTGAGTCTAACGCTATTTTCGTCAGATTTAACTAGCCTCAATGCAGGTCTAGGTGTTGGTAAACCAATCGCCATTTCCGGGCATGCTTGTTGGTATTCGAAATAATCTGATAACTCATCTACAGCAAAGTGAAAGCGCTTATGACCACCATCAAATCTAACGCTATCACCCAATAAGCATGAGCTAATACCTACAGTGATTTTTTTATCTGATGTATTGCTCATATCACTAGAGGTAAGAAGATTAACCATCATTGCCACCTTATATGAAATCACTTATATACGAAATTGATTTATAGTAATAATTGAATTCATATTAGTAACATTGCACTTTATTTACTAGCTTTATAAATCACTACTCCACACTCTAATAAAACAAACAAAAAAGCCCCACTGAAGTGAGGCTCATAAGCTGCTGACGTTGTAGTTATTCTTATCACAATATCAGCTATTTTACGATCGTAAAGTATTTTATTAAATCTTCTCTACATACCTATCTAATTCTAATTTTATGTCTAACATCATCAACATTCCGTCAATGACCCCCTCCGCTTTTTGAAGTTTTTTCCCTATATGGGTATCTGAGCATTTATGTTCTCTAGCTAGCTGCATGAATGTTTTCCCAAATAAATAATAATCCAGTAGCAGGTCATGCATCTCTCTATTCTTTATACTTAATTGAGCCATACAGCTAGAGATAATCATGGCGTCATCTTCACAACATTGAGGTCGAGATTTCACCTTACTAGGTATTAAGCGACTAAATCCTGCCGCTGTCGAATACCATTGAACTGACTCGATGTTATCCGCAGCCCATGCGCCCCACATTTCTAGTACTTGTTGAATATTACGCATCCGTTACCTCGTATTAATTTGCGAGCTTTTGCCGTCGGATTCAGCGTTAATACGTTTAGCTATAGAAATGGCACTATCTGATTCTTTGGCGAGATTTGAAGTGCCTCTTTCTCTTGTCTTGTACATAGTCATTAATCGCCCATTTATCACAGCATGATTTTCAGCCTTAACATCGGTAGAATATTTTTTTACTGTCGCGCGATAACATCCTAGGTACCGAGAAACCTCAGCCATATTTCCATATGTCTTAATAAGCAACTCTGGAATAGTCGTGATTTCAGCTTTCATAAATCCCCCATCTGATAAGTGATCCCTTTCTGGTACCAATCAGGTAACGTGAACTCAATCCGACCTATTACACCGCTAGCCCGTAGCGTCTGAATTCTTTTAAGCTCAATCTTCATGTGCTGATACAACTCATCCATTTGCCACGGTTTCAACTTCACTGAAGTACCTGCTAAACGAGCTACGCGGTCAATCGTCATTTCGCTGTAAGTGATAACAGCGTGAGCATTGAATTCGTGTGGGTCTTCGCCGAGTTTTCGATGGCAACCTACGCAGTGAGCGAAAGCATTAAAGGGATGGTATCGGGTTGATTTGTGTCGTCGTGATTTGAAATGTGAACAGTGGAGTTTTGAAGGTTCGTGTCTAAATTGTCTTCCGCAGTAGTCGCATTCATAATTTGCTCTTTCCCGGACCAACTGCGAAAACACAATATCGTGCTTGTCGCGTTTTAATGCCATTTATTTCTCCTGAATATCCCACTCAGCGACAACAATCACAACCATCGGGTTTTCGCTTAACTCTATCGTCCTCATAGTATCTACGGCATGCGGTAATATAAATTTGCGCTTTAACACTCCAGCACACTTCCTGACCGCATCATTTGATTTATGAATAGCCCAGCATAATTTAAGGGTAGTAAGTGCGCTCATAAACACTTCAGCCTCATTTCTCATCTCTCTTGTTGCTCCTTAAGTTTCATATACTCCGAGTTATTGGGAATGATGATTGGGATGCCTTTCTCAATACACCATTGTTCATGCTTCTCCATCATTAGAAGCATCCGTGCTTTATCCATCTTGCGGGTTTTCTCACGCTCTCCGTTTTCATCACGACCTAACCAGTGACCGACAAAATATTCATGAGTTTCTTCATTAGTGATTGGCTTTGATAGAACGACTTCACCAGCTCCATTTTTAATATCAATGACAACACCACGCGCACGTAGCCAATCGCCTGTAGTTTCTATCCACATGCGCCATGTTCTATTCATTGATATTGTTCTGAGGTCACGCCATTCGGTGATTCTGATTCGGTATCGCTTACCGGTTTCTGTTACTTCTGAGAGGGTTTTGAAAATGCCTTTGAGATTAGATTTGTGGAGACAGATATCATCTGTCAATTAGCCTCCTATTTTACCCTTGCGAAAATTAGTTTTGAGGCGTAGCCTAATAACGTTAACTCGTTAATTAATCAGTTTTTACCTAGCGGCCATCGTATAATGGCTATTACCTCAGCCTTCCAAGCTGATGATGTGGGTTCGATTCCCACTGGCCGCTCCAATCGTCTTATCGCTCCCCTTACTTAAATCCATATTTGTTTTTCCAATCGGCAATGATTGATAACGCTTTGTCACGCTTAGTGGGTATCACTGCGCTTTCAAGTTGCAAAACTGGATCAGGTATTTTCTCACCTGATTTAATACGATTAGCCATAGCCTTAAGCTCAGACGCGCAAAGTTTTATAACCTCTGAATCCGATAAGTTTCGACTTCGCATTTCTGAGTAAATTTTAGTGACCATCCAGTAACAAGCGCTCGACTGCCAATTAAATCTACGCCAACCTCGCTCTGAGCAATACTTCTTGAACACGTTGTATAGTTCAGTTTCCGTGGGCAATCCGAGCTGAGTAAAGTCTTCCTGTTTGCACCACTTGATGAATTGACCGACTGCGGGGAAAAAAGGCGAATCACTTGCCCTCGCGTGTCTCATTCCGTTTTGAAGTTGCTCACGGGTAGTAATTCCATTTTCAGCAAAAGCGGCAATCCACTGGCGTTTAGCTGCGAGTTCATCACTTTCATTTTTGAAGATGGTATTTACTGCGGCAGGAAAGATTTGTTTCAGATTTCGGAATAGCACATCAACAAGTTGCTCAGCCTGTGGGCTTACTATTTTTTGCGGCGTACTGTCTTGAGCAATTTTAGCCAGTGCGCCTGCATCTCGATTAGCAATTACAGTTGCCAAATGAGGTTTCATATAAATTCATTCTCCCATGCTTCACGAGTATTCCAGCTTTGTGTTGGCTCTTGCTCTACAACTCGTTTGTTTCGGTTTGGTTGCTGACTTTGAATGACTAAAGTCGCCCATTTTTTGCGAAGTTTTGCAGGAGATAACACGACGCTACACCAAAACGAATCGCGGTTAGCCCATTGGAATAATCGGCAAATATCTTTGTGTGAATACCCGTCTAGTTGGCGCATCAAGCGGATATCATTAGCCCATGATGACCAGTTTGGCTCTTTGGTTGCAGGACTGATTATCAACACTTGCGAGTAAATCCATTGAGCTGCCTTGAGGTCATCAGCATTTCCCCACTTGTTACCTTTGGGGGAACAAACAACAGCATTGGGATCAACCACTGAAATTTTTTCGGATGGTTGGTCAGGGGATTCGATAGAATTCTCTGACGATATATTATTTATTTCTTTTTTCTTTAAAGTATTTCTTTTGTGTGTCTCCAGATTAGAGACATCATTTGTCTCTAAGTTAGAGACGTTTTTTGTCTTCAAGTTAGAGACACTGTCTCTAGATTGATTTTTCCATGCTGAAACCTCTTTGTTGACACCAATTTTTTTACCATCAAGAATGATATAATTCATTGAAAGTAATTCATTCTTTGCCTTATTAACGTTCTGCCTTGATAGTTTGGTCATCTCAGCTAATTGAGAGTCAGATATTCGATCGCTTTTCTTTCCAAAACCATAAGTTTTACGAATTAACGCAAGCATGACTCTAAATTGCCTTGCGGTTAGGTCGCAGCACATCAGCGATTCAAGTAACTCGTTGGCAAGCTTTGTATAGCCACTGTCCAACTCTGCCATTCTTGGTTTCTCCGGCTTAACGGGAAATTTAAATACCTCCGCTGTATTCATAGCGACCTCCATATCGATTTGTTTTGAAATTAATATTCATGTAAAATTACTCCTGCATAACGAAATACGATGAAGGCCTAGTTGGTTGCCGCCTCCTAGGCTTTTGCTTTTTAGAACATTGAAACTTGCTTGATAGTCTGTTTGGCTCTTCGTTTACTTACCATTGCTGGCTTACTGCCATATTTATCTATCCATGTGTTAGCTACGTGATAACAATCATCAAATATTGCTCCACGACGACTAGCTTGTGAGCACCGTCTAAAATGAGATATCCCCTCATCCGCGGCTAATTCCAAAGCCACTCCATCCTGATAACCTAATTCAATCAATTTTTTAATAATATTTTTTCGGATAAATTCATCAGGATTCATTGATATTTACCTCCTGTAATGAACCTGTTTTCCATAGTGAAAACTCAGCCATTTGCTTCCACAAAAAGCGATATTCCTCTTCACTAATTTTCTTTTCACCCGGCAAAACAAAATCAATTACCCCTGCCGCTGCTAATGTCTCGCATAGCTCAGGTATCTTTTCGGTTCTACGAGTGATAGTTGAGTCATGAACGCCTAATGATTTAGCGATGACTGTTTGAGATGTTGTTCTGATAACTTGATAAGCGGTTGCCACCAAGTGATTGGATACAAATCGGTTAAACGATTTGCGTGAATTTGCGTTTTCCATAATTTATATTCCTTCATATACAGTTAATCCGTTACCCACGATCCTGTGGGTGTGCTGCTCTGAGAAGTTCCTCTGAGCGATTCCAAAGAATATAGACGCCCTAGAGTTAACTAGGGAAAACAAACCTATATTCAAATGTTAAAGAACGAGTAAATCTATACTGCTTTTGGAGGAAAAATGTCATCGATAGTGACGTTAATTCCCTTATTGTTAAAAAAACTTACTAGCTGCCTGCATACTTCAAGGTCTGCTTTACGCCGACCATTTTCATAATGGCTAATGTTTCCCTTTGTGCAGCCAAGCTCTTTAGCTAAATCAGTCTGAGTAAGCCCAAGTTTTTTTCTATATCGGCTTATGTAATTCATCTAAACCTCCTTATTCTTTATCACGAAAGTATACGTAAGGTATCCGTAATTTCAACAAAAAAGTATACACATTGTCGGTCTACATTTATGTATACATATCGTATTATTAGGTTATGAAAATGAAATGGTATGAACTAGCCAAGTCCCTTATGAAAGATAAGGGCATTACATACGATCATATGGCAGAGCATTTTTCGGTATCGAAAGGTGCCGTTGGGCATTGGATGACAGGAAAGAGAGAGCCTGCATTTAGTGAAATAGCTAGAATACTTGCATATGTGGGCATCAATAACCCAACCATAAATCAAGATGGTACTATTAGCATTAACGAAGATTCGATCAGTAGAACTGAGCCAATCTATGAATACCCTTTACTATCTAAAGTACAAGCAGGTTCATTTACCGAAAATAGTAACTCTTATACGGAGAAAGATGCCATTGCATGGATACCTACAGCCAAGAAAGCAAGTGATCGCGCTTTTTGGCTTGAGGTTGAAGGTCACTCAATGACAGCAGCACAAGGAGGCAAACCTAGCTTTCCTGAAGGAATGTTGATACTTATTGACCCAAAAGAGCCTGTGAATGTTGGTGATTTTTGTATCGCTAGGCTAAACGGTAACGAATTTACATTTAAAAAATTAATTAGAGAATCAGGGCAAACATTCCTTGAACCTCTTAACCCGAAATTTGATTTAATCCCAATAAATGAAAACTGCGAAATCATAGGTAAAGTTATAAAGTGTCAATGGTCTGATGACACCTTTTGAGGAGAAAGCATGGCATTCAATGATATTGAACTAGCAAATATTGAAAAGTGCATGGAATTTTTCTTAGAAAAACGCCGCCCAGCAGAACATCTCAGAGATGAGCTCGATTTACAGTATCGTATTGAAGATGACTCGGTCGTTATATTCGAGGTTAGACAGCTAACATGGAGTGACTCAAGAGTAGAAGAACCTGTAGCAAAAATAATACATAACAAAATCACTGGTTCTTGGTCACTACTATGGATGGATAAAGACAGTAACTGGCATCATTACGATGAAAAAATGTTAGGTAGTTTTTCAGATGCCATTAAGCTTGTAGAAGATGATTTACAAGGTTACTTTTTTGGCTAACGATACATTCAGAGTATTACTGACAAAACAACAGTAAATAGCTTTAAATAGCTTTAAATAACCTCAGTCCTCCCCACGAGGGCTTTTGTATGTAAAATTCGCAGCCTCCCAAACGGATAACCACATGAAAAAAATCATTATTTTATCAGCTTTAATTTCGTTAACTGCCTGCTCTTCAGGAAAAAATGACAACTCTCCTGCACAAGTAGGAATGGCTAACCCTGCTTCTGTTTATTGCGCGAAAATAGGCGGAAAACTTGACATAGTTAACACTAACGATGGACAAGTAGGATATTGCACCCTCCCCTCTGGTGAAAAAATTGAAGAGTGGTCTTTGTACAGAAGAGATCACAAATAAACATAAAAGCCCTAATGGGCTTTTTTTATATCCTCAACTTCACTCCTATTTAAAATCACTCTTACAAGACAAATAATTTTTCAAATAAATTACCTGAGAATACAGATAGTTGACAATTAAACACAAACAAAGTCTACATTTTGTATTTACAAGCATCTACGATTAGTATACATTCAAGCACATCGAAGGCACACACCCTGAGATAAATGCTCTTTAACATCTTGCCGATTACGTGTGTTTTATACAGTACGGCATAGCGGAACGCTCAGAGGAACTTCTCAGAGCAACCACTGAGTGGTTTTTGGGATTAGTAAAAGCACTACGGCACATATGGTATTAGGTGACCATCCCAATCACCAAAGATCACTTAGGAGGCAAATATGACAGCTATTATTTTTTTACCAGCAAAAGAAAACTCAAAGATGCGCAGATATAAACGTAACGGAGAGTACTACAAGCAACGTAACAAGTTAAAAGCTAAACAAAAAAGCCGCTCAGTGGAAGAAATATGGGACTCGATATTTAAACCAGTAGATGAAACAGATGTACTGGCAAACTTGCTTGTCAGGATAAAAGACACACCCGATGTGCAACACAAGCAATCACGGCTACGCAAGCCAATTACGCAAAGTGGCGAAGTGACAGCGAGAGCTTAAAGCTTATTAGGTGAGCGGGTGATAGATAAGAATTAGAAATATGATAAAGCCCTATTAAGGGCTTTGAATGACTAAACGTTTTTACGTTCGATTGTCTGCTCACCCCAAAACAACTTATCGTCTGTTGTTTTAGAAAAAGCTAGAGGGAGCACTTCATCAGAACCTTCTTCCCAAATTTTCTCAGCTAAAACTTCATCATTTTTAGCTAGCTCAAATATAGCTTGAGCAATCTCAATTGAAGTTTCACGGACTTTCGCCCACTCAGATATGTGATGATCTTTCATGCTTTATATCCCTTAGTAGTTGGTACTAAGGGAAATAATAGCATGAATACAGAAATTTAAAAAAGCAGCTTAACTTGCACTGCAATTACAAAAGTTCACGCTCAACAATACCCCACTAAAAGATTAATAAGGAGGCAAAATGCCACACGCTAAAGCATCAGTAGATATTAACTTGAAACTCATTCTGTCTGATGAAATGCAACCAAAAGTAAAAGGTATGGCTGAAATATCTGTACCTGAAAATGAGCCAAATATTCAAATGCTATTGGATGAGTTTGTGAAAAATCTAATTGGGAATACCGCGGTGAAAACTGCACTCAAAAAAGCCGCATTAAAAACACTAGTCAGAGACATTATTCATTAAAAAAACTTACCTCTTTCATATTTAATCGAATAAATATCACCAACATCAGGGGACTTTCTATCGCTATCGCAAGATAAGTGAGGATTTCGCACATCCGGAGATAAGCATGAATATAGATAAATACAAACTTTGTTTAGCTCAATCACAAGCTGGAATTGCACGCTATCTCAAGGATGAGAACGGATGGATCGAAGCAAATGAAACATTAAAAACAGCATATGGAGTCAAGCATGAATGCAAAGCAGAAATACATAAAACAGCAAATATTCGCCTTACTGCGCGAGTCTGACATGACTGATAAACAAATAGACGAATTAGTTGCTGATTGGAAATTTAAACAGCAATGCGAAAAGACAAATCGAATCCTACGGCAAGTTAACTCTCGTGGGTCATACGCATTCACGTAAGGATGAGATATGAAAACTTCAGAATGTGAACTAAAGCAAAGGCAGGATGCCGAGAAAAGACGCAGAGAGCACGAAGAAGAAGCTGAATACTATCGCATGGAAAGCTTAGGTGTTCAGCAGCAATCGACTCCTATTCGCTGGATGAGAGGTGAATATGGGTAAATATCTAGTTAGATGCTTTCCATCTCACCCAACAAAAGAAGCAGCACTAAAATCAGCGATAGCGCAGATAAAATTATCTAGGCAAGGAAAGCCACAAAACATTAACGCATCACGGAAGATGCGCGAAGCCACAAATGTGTGGCAATCAAATCTAGCAATGTCGAAATTCTTCCCTCCCCGTCCTAGTCACATCGAACAGCAACGGATTGCTGAAGACCTGATGAGATATGCGCGTTATATAGCGAAAGGAATCGCTCCAGACAACTACGGTTATGGCGAAGGTAGAAATATGGGTGACTAAATTTAGGAGTTAATTATGAGTGAGGTATACAAAGCAATAAGTAATGTTGCCAAGGAGCTAGCAGAAACAGGGATTAAAAAGGAAAGCGAGAATAAACAACAAGGATTTATGTTTAGAAGTATAGATGCAGTCTATAACGCATTAGCTCCTGCGTTAGTGAAGCATGGATTGCTAATTCTACCAAGGATGATTAATAGAACAGCAACTGAACGAGTTACTCAAAGAGGCGGTGTATTAATTTACGTAACCGTCAAAGCTGAGTTCGATTTTATATCTACCAAGGATGGTAGCAAGCACACAGTCGTAACTTATGGTGAGGCTATGGATAGCGGGGATAAAGCCACAAACAAAGCGATGTCAATTGCATACAAATACGCAGCATTTCAAGCCTTCTGCATTCCTACGGAAGAAACAGCAATCGATGCAGATGCAGAAGTTCATGATGTCGTGCCAAGGACGGCCGAGCAGATATTGAGTGATTACACCGGCTTTTTGTATAAAGCAACTAGCGAACTAGTGATCACAAATGAATACAAAAAAGTATGGAATGAACTCAACGGCAACAGTACTCAGCAAGAAGAATGTAAGCGATTAACAGGCATAAGAATTAACGAACTTAAAAAGGAGGCATAAATGGCTAGTAAAAGCGTAAACAAGGTAATACTCATTGGTGGTGATTATGGATGAAGCGGAACTATACCTTTCAGGAATGAGCATAACAGAAATCAGTAATAAAACTGGAATGCCGCTATCAACAATTCGATTCAGATTAAAAAAGAAAAATATACTCCGAAGTAGAGGCGATGCCATAAGGTTGGCATCCTCGCAAGGAAAACTTGGGAAGGGTCTTCTAGGAAAGAAAAGAATATTCACTAAAGAATGGAAAGAGAATATATCCAAAGGTAGATCTGGCATAGGAAAAGGCTTCTCACTAAAACCTAGCGGGTATATTGAAATAACTATGGGCAAGAATAAAGGAAGGTTAGCCCACGTTGTAATTATGGAAAAAATAATAGGGAGAAAGCTAATGCCGAATGAGTGTGTTCATCACATAGACCACAATAGAAATAATAACTCACCAGAAAACCTTCAGCTCATGACCAGAGAATCACACGCAAGACATCACGCTCTGGAAAATATTAAAAACAGAAAAAGAGACCACAACGGGAGATTGAAATAATGGCAAGCCGTGGAGTTTGTAAGGTAATACTCATTGGATACTTAGGCAATGACCCTATAGTTAGATATGCACCAACTGGTACTGCATTTGCTAGTTTTTCAGTTGCGACAAGTGAGATATGGAATGATCGAAATACTGGCGAACAAAGAGAACGTACTGATTGGCATAATATTTCCATACAAGGAAAGTTAGCGGAAATAGCCGGAGAATATCTAAGAAAAGGCAGTCAGGTTTATATCGAAGGAAAACTCCGAACTCGTAAATATCAAGGGAATGATGGACAAGAAAAAAATATTACTGAAGTTTTTATAGGCATCAATGGAACAATGCAAATGCTAGGTAGTAATAGCAAAACAGGAGCTCCTGTGCCTCGACAACGCGCTCAAGACCCTATGCTATCAGGACAATCAGCTCATCAACACATCGAGCCACCGATGGATTTTGACGATGACATTCCGTTCTAGACAAGAAAAAAACCGACTAGAGTGCTAACAATAACAAAAAACAATACAAACAGAACAGTTATACCACCTCCTATATATTTGATAACTATATCAATAATAGCCAGTCTATTTATTATTCTTTCATCAGGATCATTAGATGTAAACATTTGATGTTTATTCCCCGTTATTGATTCCTAAAACACTTATTCTATTCAAGCCAAATCAATAAAAAATGACCCACATCATTTTTTATTGAAAATGGAGAATTATTAAATTTAATCAACTAACGGATTAAAAGTAATGATGTAAACAGGAGATAAATATGAAAACCTTTAAAGGTGTAGCATTTCTCGGATGTTGCGATAAATGTGATGCAGAACAGCAATAGTACATATAGATGAAGGTAGTAATAATTGGTATTCGATGGTGACAAAGTTATATGCGAAAACTGCAGACATACTGGTGTTATTGAGGCAGATGGAAAATGCGTTTGGTGTGTATGGGATGAATTTGATGACACTCAAGAATGTAATAAAGACTAGAAAAAAAACCGACGCATGGAAGCATCGGCAAGGACTATAAAAATAATTAGAAAGTTCTAATTAACTATAGGCTATAAATTTAAAAGGCTGATGAATTGTTTTAATCCTAGCGATTAAATGGATGCAATAAGAGGAATGAATGCCAATCCTTGGCAATTAAATTCTAGATAAATCTAGCATTAACGTATCCATCTTTACTAATGGATACAACCTCTGCTAGTAATCTTTGCGGAGGATACAGCGGGACTAAATCAAACCTATCCCCTTCAACAAAATAAGAAAAGGCTTTGTCATTTCCAATAAGAGGAAAATTAACAGTACCATCCAATAACTCAGAATTATGGATTTCAACCGTTCTTAGTTTACTTATTTTTTTATCAATAATGCACGCCATACAAATCATATCATTCACCATTAGTAGTCAAAAGAAAACCCAATGATAACACCATGTTTTTAAAAGAAAAGAAGTTAAAGTATCGCTTTACAGATTGGTATATCAATAAGTAAAAACACTTAC
>NZ_JAERJY010000007.1:0-49320 GCF_018257375.1 Providencia sp. JGM181
GAGTGTATATATCAATTTCAAATTTATTTTTTTTATGTTTTTTAAAAAGAAGGGAGTTAAAAAGCTTAGATTATAAAAAATGCACTCTAAGCTTATAAATATTCGTCGGTGAGGCGTTAAGTAATTAACTAATCTAATAGTACAATGTTATCTAATCATTGGCGTTATATGATTGATGAATCTTCATCTTCATCGCCATCAAGATTGAAGCTAGTCATGTTTTTATTTAATTGCTCAGTAAATGGAGTATTCATTAAACTTATCGACATATAACGTTGAATGGCTTTAGTGAAATATTTATATAAAGCAGGGTCAGATTCAGATGAAGACTTTAATGTTTGGACAATTTGAGTAATGAATGATTCTTTATCATTACGGTTTAAATTCACCATGGTTTTAAACACTAATGCGAATCGTGTTTTATCACTATCCTGGTGTTTAAATTCACTAATAAAACTTTGTATTTTAGTGTTTTTATCCTCAGAAATGTGGGGGATATTTTTTGCCTGATAGTTCTGTATCTCTTTCATGTTGATATGGGAATTCCAAAGGGTACTCATTTTAGTGTGTAGGTCGGATAGACTCGATGGCGTATTGCCATGAGTACGCGAAGCTGACAAAGTATTTAGCAAATTAGAGTCAATTTTCATCTTTTTCCCTCCGTGTTTTTTCTTGCTGAATTAGCCGTTTTTGTTGAATTAGCTGTTTTTCTTGAATTAACAGTGCATAAGCTTGTTTATGTTGTTGCAACGTTAAACAACGGGTCGAAATCGGAAAAATATGCGGTAATATTTTCTCTGCTGCCAGTTTTGGCGTGAATTGTGTAATTTCATTATTCACTTCTAGCGTGATTGAATTATCGGGGCTGGCACATATTTTGACGCCGTTAGATAGGGTGCTTATCTTGGCTTGCAATGATGCCGGTATGTGTAATTGAACATGGCGAGCTTCGGATTGTAATTGAGCAAAGTGTTCTACCACAATTTCCTGTAGACGCGCGTCAGTAAACAAACCGATGAGTAATTGAGTTAATTGGCTTTCTGTTTGGCTCACCTGATTTTGGTATTGGGCTTCACTGTCATTGAGGGCACCAATAAAATCATTCAAAAGCTGTGTTAATCCATCTTGGTAGCCTTGTTGATAGGCGATAGCATGAATACTTTTCTCAGACTGTTGAGCTTGTTGAATATGTGCTTTGGCTTTTTGATGTGCCTGTTTAACAACCGACTGGGCATATCTATTGGAGTCTAAAACCGGAGACTTAATCAGCACATTTTCAATTAAAGTCTGCTGAATATTAGGTTGTGTGTTCTCTGACATAGCGGCAAGTTTCTTCAATAATATTCCAAGGTAGCAGAGTGGAAGCCGTGTGAGGGATCATCTGCTGTGTGCTGCGGCTAAACATATATTTTGCGCGGATAGCATAGCCGTGACTAAAGGTGTTTAAACACATCAAAAGCTGCTCAGCGCCCAGCGCAAGTAAATGCTGAGGCGTATCGATGGAATGTGTTATGTCTTGCCATAAGGGATGGCTAAATTTCTGATGCAATTGTCGATATTGAGATAGCTCTCCCCACCAAGGCAGAGGACTTGGGTGCTGAATAACCCCCAAACCCCATGCGACAGAAGGTAATAATGACCAATTTTCGGCAAGTATTTCGGGTAATATCAACGTTTTTTCATCGGGTAAATCTAATTGATATTG
The DNA here is from genome assembly GCF_018257375.1 of Providencia sp. JGM181. Lineage (NCBI taxonomy): Bacteria > Pseudomonadati > Pseudomonadota > Gammaproteobacteria > Enterobacterales > Morganellaceae > Providencia > Providencia sp. JGM181. The sequence continues at coordinate 1,706 of NZ_JAERJY010000007.1, forward strand.
CTCAATAAGCTGCAAGTTTTGCAGCTGTTGTAGCGGAACGGGTAGCTGATGATAATGCTCATCAACAAACTCCGAGTGAAAATAATCCCCCGGTGCTAAGAAAATATTTTTTTGGTCAATCAGTAGCTTACTCAACTGGGGCATGGCTTGATTTCTCCACCTCTTCTTCATCACTTGGTTTATTGTTGCGATGGTATAGATACAACCCAAGTGCAATTAGCATGCCGATTAATGCAGTGATTAAAGCAGAGGCAATCACGGGATTAAATGCTGGTGTTGGGCCATTTTTTGTTTGATACAGCAGCGGAGGGCGACTGACTATCACGACAGAAACATTGTCATAGGTGGTTTCGGCAAAGCTATTATTGAGGAATAACTTAATCTTATTCATCATCACTTTCGGGTCTTCATTACCTGAGTAAGTCACGAGACTGGAAACTTTTTGCGCCTGTTTTACGGGGCCATTACCTGAGATAGGGTAGCTCACATGGACTCTCGCATTGACCACATTAGGAATGGTTAGTAAAGACTGCTCAAGCCGTTGTTCAATCAAAGATAATAATCGCGTTCGTTCAGCTTGCGGTGAGGCAACCAATGAATCTCCAGGAAAGGCATCAATAATTTCTACTGGATTTTTGGATGGCAGGTTGTATTGACGTAAAAGATCCACCGCAATAACAAAATCGTCAGGTGCTACACGAATCGAGTCTCCATTTTTAGAATCCTGTTTACGCTTAGCATCAACCCCGTGCTCTTGCAAAATCGCAAGCACTTCGTTGCTTTGGCGCTGGCTTAAATTGCTCAGTAATAGCTGGTTATCACAGCCGAGTAGTAAGCCAATAAACCCGATCAATAGGAATTTCTTTAATATATTCATGGTCTATTGTGCTTTTAATACCGTATCGATGGCAGAAACACTTTTATGTGTGAGTGTACTGACCATATTCAAGGCGAGGCTGTAATTACCGACTTGGTTTTGTAATTCCAATAATTTAGCGGGGTCGCTTGGGTCAACGGTATTCATTTTCTCCAGAAGATCCGCTTTTTCTTGGCTCACAGAGGTCGTGTACTCAGCAAATAACTGTTTCACTTTATCTTCCAATGGGATAGCCGCTGGAGTAACAGGTGCAATTTCAGCGATATTTGATAATACTGAGACAGGATTAATAGGTAACATAAGTATCTCCTATAAAAATAGAGCATCAGGATCAGTGATGCTCTGATTTAAATTAAACGTTATGGGCTTACACGTTACGGATAATGGCTTGTGCAGCATCTTTAATGGACTTCATTACGTTACTTTGTAATTGACGTGCCATATTATAGTTACCACTTAATGCTGTGATTTTACCCAGAACGAGCGGGTTATCGACTTCCAGATTTGGGTTGTCAATCATAGACTTTAATTCATCAGCGATAGTTTTAGTTCTTTCGCTAATACCTGCGGAGCTACGATACATCATGCCCCATTTATTATCTGTTGCTGTGGTAGATTCTTGTTCTAATGCAGATGCATCCCAATTACCATTTGCATTACTAATGCCAGGAGTTGCCATATTTATTACCTCATTAATTAGGTTGTTTTGAGTTAAATAACCAATGATTATTACCTAATAACGTAATGCCATTGGAATTAGTGATAAACGATTTTCCAGCCATTTCATTATTGGCAAGGGAGACGGAAAATTGAATTTGCTTGGTTCCCCACTTTTGACTAAATGAATTGGTGAAGCTAATTAAAGAGAGAGTCTGTTTATCATTTAAACTATCTCTTATAACAAAGATAACGTAATTACCTTTGGTTATTTTTTGCCATTTCACATTACTTTCAGTCAATCCTAACTCGGCTTTCTTGATGAGTTCCTCAAGAGGAACCTGTACAAGTTGGCTTTGGTTATAACAACTGAAGTAATTAGATAAAATGCGATTAATATTTTTATTGTCATTATTCGGTAGTGGGTTTTTCACAACTCGAATGACGGGTTGACAAGGGTTGCTAATGTCAACCTTTAATAAATTGGGTACAGTATCTATTAACTTGTCTTCAATTTCTTTTTCAAGAAGGTTTGTTTTCTTTATGGTGTATTTTTCTTGATAATCTGATTTTAGTAAAACTTGACGGCTCCAGTCTTCATCTCTTTGAGATTTGACGAGAATAAGTATTTCGCCATTTTTATTCTGCGTATAGACAATAGGGTAATAGCTTCCTTTTAATATATTATCTATATTTTTAATCTGTTTTGCAGTGTTATTTTTTGGATTAATTTGGAATTCAACGAATAATATAAAAATAACGACAAATGTTAATAATAAAACAAAAAGCCATTTTTTATTAAGCTTTGGTTTCTGTTTTATGGCAGTGGATCTATTTTCTGTAAGCGATAGTGATTTAGATGACAATGGTTTTTGGTTTTTTTCGGGGTAATTCCATTCAGTATTCAATAGCTTAATGACGATTGGGAAGGTGTCAATGAGCAAGATTTCTTGCAGTGTGACAGTGAGGTGACGACTTTTTCCATCTTGTTTAAGATTAATTGCAAAATTATTACTATGTTCGTGATGAGAAACAATAGAAAACTCGCACTGGGTATGTTCGCTAGGAATATAATAGGTTGTAAAACCGTTTTCATCTATTTCAGTTTTGTATTTGGTATATTGCCCAACGATAATAAGATTTTTATCGATGTTAATCATTAGCTCTTGACTATTCATCGAACCACTAATAATTTTCATTATGCAGGTGTGGTATTTTGTTTCTATCATAAGATAATCTCAATTAATAAAAAATAGCGAATCATATTGACTTCAATGCTCAGCATTTAAATATAAGAAAATAATATAGTCAGCTGAATTTATCTTATTCATTCACACCCTGTATTTTTATGGTTAATTCCAAACTATTCCAGAGTATTCATTTGTTTTTTTATATTTAATCAATGAACCTACATCAAGTAAAAATCAATGGATAAGGTCTATTTATAATGTCGAATGAAGATATTGCTAAATTATTGGCGAGTAGAAATAGTTGCTTTTCTTTACAAGACGTATTGGTCTTGTCAATACCAAAAGAAACTATAACCTCAATAGAAACTGTAACCACAGTAAAAGCGAAAGCGACGCTTTGTTATAAATCTCGATATACAAATTTAAATATTAAAGTACAAGAACCGGCTATCTTTGTTTGCGGTCTGGATGAATTAACGATTGAAGATAAAACCTTATGGGATATCTATACAATGGAATTATCAGAACTCGTTGAAACGCTGGCTATTATTGATACTGCAATGGGGCAATCCTTTCTTGCAAAAAAAGCTACCAGAGAGAGTGATGAAAACCAACTAGGTGAATTCATTCTATTTAACGATGAAATATCCGCACCTGTTTTAATTAAAAATATCGTAATTGATTTGATCATTAAAAAGCAGCCGTTATTTGATGATTGGTGTGATGTATTAAGACGCTATGAAGCGTATGGAATGATGCGCTTTTTAATTTCAGCCGCTCAGCAAGACAAAAACGCCAATATTAATCAACTGTGTGCCCGTTACGGCATTTCAGCTTCTTATTTTAGACAACTCTACCGAGAAAACTTTAATAAAACCGCTAAACGCAAAATTATGGGCGTACGTATGGGGGCGGCCATTTTGCAATTAATTGAAAGTGAAAGTTCTATTTTAGATGTTGGGTTAGAAGCAGGTTACTGCTCGGCCTCTCACTTCACGAATGATTTGAAAAAAGAATTGGGATTAACCCCATCAGAAATAAGGCACCTTGGAGCAACGTTATATGAACAGTAAAAAATTAATAGCGGTTTTTATCTCGCTGTTTTTACTGAGTGTAAATATCAATACCGCTCAATCAGAAATGATGATTGCAGAGCCGGTAACACAAGAAAGAAGTGCAGACACGTTTGTCGCGAATAATATCGCGGTAGGTAAAGTGTTTGATGCTGTAGCAGAACAAATTAATAAGCCAATTATTTTAAGTAAATTGGCATCCCAGAAAAAAGTGACGGGAAATTTTAACCTCGCGAATGCCGATGAAATGTTTAAAGCCTTAACGCGTCGTATCGCGTTAGTCTGGTATGACGATGGTGCAGGTATCTATGTCTATGATAATAGTGAAATGCGTAGTCTGATTATTCCGACTCATAAAGTCAGTAGCCAGCAAGTTCTCAGCTATATTCAACGTAATGGCATCTATGATGCGCGTTTTCCTGTTCGTTCCCAAGGTGGCGACACGATGTTATTTGTGTCGGGACCGCCACTCTATGTTGAGTTGATTAAAGGTGCCGCACTGTATCTTGGCGAACAACGCAAACAAGAAGAAAAAACCAGTGGTAATGTTGCGGTACTCCCGCTGAAGCATGCCTCTGTAAGCGATCGAAGTTACTCATTACGTGGTCAATCGATCACGGTTCCCGGCATGTTATCGGTGATCAGTTCCCTGTTTAAAAATGGGGGCAGTAGCGTCGAAGAAACCCTCGAAATTTTACCTGCAAAGCTCAATACCGATGGGGATGAAATTGATGCCTTGATGGATGCACCCATTGGTGGCCCTCGTCCTGAAAATCGCCAAGTTACCGTCAAACGTGGTGGCGCATCAAATAGTAGCTTTTCTTTGGTTGCCCATCCTGACAGTAACAGCCTGATTGTGAAAGGTAGCCCTGAGCAGATCCGTTACGTCCGTGATTTGGTTAAAACATTAGATAACCGCCGTCGCCAAGTGGAGCTTTCCTTGTGGATCATCGATATCACACGTTCTGAGTTAGATAACTTAGGGGTCAATTGGGAAGTGGGTTCTTTTAACGTAGGCGGTGGCTCTGTTTCTTTCAATCGAAGTACCTTACCCGATAGTAGCAAGTTTTTAGTACAAATTGATGCGCTAAGCAAAAATGGTAATAGCCAAATTGTCTCGCGTCCGGTGCTACTGACCCAAGAAAACGTTCCTGCGCTGTTTGATAACAACACCAGTTTCTACGCCAAGCTACAAGGTGAACGTACCGCAACCCTCGAATCTGTCACTTACGGCACGATGATCAGTGTCATGCCACGCATTTCAGCCGGCCAAAGTGTTGAAATGGAAGTGAATATCGAAGACGGTGCAGAGAACCGCGATAGCAGCGGTAAAACGTCCAGCGTTGAAGGGCTTCCGACGGTTAACCGTACCAGCATTAATACCGTGGCACGTATCGCCAAAGATAGCAGTTTATTAATCGGTGGTTATACCCGCGACCAATATATTGAAAATGAAAGCAAAATTCCTCTTCTTGGTGATATTCCTTGGGTGGGGGGCTTATTCCGTCATAGTTCGACCAATCAACAAAAAATGGTGCGCATCTTTTTAATCCAGCCGCGTTTATTGGATGAAAACGAAGTGTGGGATGGGAGACAATTTTCCGAGAAAGCCCGTATTACACAAAAAGATAGCCAACTGCATGGAACTGTACAGTTTCTCCAGCAATACATGAGGGATTCATGGCAATAACCCCGCTGAGCTATAGCAATCGCACGCTACTGAACGCACAAGATAAGAGTCGTACAGCCACGAAAAGCAGTGATGACTCCGATGAAGCTGCGCGTGGTGCGGGGGTGATTGACAGTTCCAGCGAATACGCTTCGATGGCGATGCTGGCCGCGAGTCATGTTCGTCGAGGCGCTTCGAAAAAAGGGCAAGAAGAGGAGTGGATGCGCTTTGCTGAGCGCATCTTAGAAAACAATGCAGACGAAAAAGTGCTGAGAATTGAAGGAATACTCAATCGTCAGTTGATGACGCCTCAGCAGTTACGAGCCTTTTTATTGCAGTTTTTCTCTGATCCTAGCGATTTGCTGATGGTGCTTGCCGCGCTTATCAACCGTAAAAAACTCAAGCAGGAGCAGATTGATCATTTGCAAGAGTTAGAGCGGTTACTGCTAACGGAAGACACCAACCGTACGGCGCAGGCAGGGGCAAATATCGCGCTAATTGCCAAAGCGTTTGCCCAAACTCTGCGTGAAAGTGCTGGGAACTTACGCACCTTATACCGTGAATTTATCGGTTATGACGGTCCAGTGGTCTATTTATACGAACAGTGGGTAGAAGAAATGGAGCTGGCTCAACGCGAAAACATGATGCGCTATCTCGCAAGAGCCTTGGCGTGTGACTTACAAGCACTGCCACTTGGAGACCTGAATATTAGTGAGTTTGGCAGCTTCTTCACACGAATTGGTCGTCTGCGTGAATTGCAGTCACTAGACCGCACATTTAGTCAGCAATTTCTCCAATCGGGCCTGTTTCGCCAGCAAGCGAGTTTGTCACAAAAACAGTTGTCACAAAACCTCTTGCCGCAGAACCAATTGGAGAAGGTGCTAAGCCAACTATTTACCAGTGGGATCCGTAGCCAAGAAAGTTTCAATGACAAGCTGGTGAATTTTATTCAGGAACAATTAAGTGCCATGACCACGGATCTACGCGCCCGTTTTGTTCAGCTTCTAATTATTGCGTTTTCAATTATCCCCGTTGCCATTTTTTACTCATTGGAAGCGCGTGATGAATTACTCGACCAATTAAAAATACAGATGGATCAACTGTTGGCGCAAGAACAGCGCTTACGTCGACAACCCTAATTTGACAGGAAATACACGATTTCATGAAAAACTTAACCGGATTTTTATTGCAGATCCGTAATCGTCCTGAGCTGATGGTGCTAGTCATCATGGTGATGGTTATTGCGATGCTGATTATTCCGTTGCCTACCGTCTTGGTCGATTTATTGATTGCACTGAACATTATGATTTCGGTGCTGATCTTTATGAGCTCGTTTTATATTACGCGAGTTCTTAACTTCCAATCCTTCCCGTCTATTCTGCTGATTAGCACGCTGTTTAGATTGGCTCTCTCTATTAGTACCAGCCGACTTATTCTGCTTGAAGCGGATGCTGGCGACATTATCGATACCTTCGGTGAGTTCGTTATTCAGGACAACTTAGTGGTAGGAATGGTGGTATTCGCCATCGTGACTATCGTGCAATTTATTGTTATCACCAAGGGTTCAGAACGTATTGCTGAAGTGGCAGCTCGCTTCTCCTTGGATGCGATGCCCGGAAAGCAGATGAGCATCGATGCGGATTTACGCGCTGGGGTTATCGATGAAGCGACCGTGAAAATTAAACGTGGCGAACTGGAAAAAGAGAGCCAATTATTCGGTTCTTTTGACGGTGCGATGAAGTTTATCAAAGGGGATGCCATTGCTGGTATCGTAATTATTTTCGTCAACTTAATCGGCGGAATATCCGTGGGTACGGCTCAGCAAGGTATGGATCTTTCCACGGCATTAAACACCTTCACGTTATTAACTATCGGTGATGGGTTGGTCGCGCAAATTCCTGCGCTGCTTATCTCTATCAGTGCGGGCTTTATTGTGACCCGCGTGGGTGGCAATGATAAAAACTTGGGTGAAAACATTGTTTCTGAACTTTTTGACAATGATTTCACCATCCTGATCACCGCATTTATCGTGCTATTTATGGGCTTTTTACCCGGATTTCCAACGGCCATTTTCTTGTTCCTTGCAGCCTTGCTGATGGGGTTATTTGCCACTCGCTATTTTAAAAAGCGTAAAGCACAGCGAAAAGAGCAGCAATTGGGTGAGGAAAATCTGCAAACTGAAGCCACTGAAGGGGAAACTCAGCGTGCGAATGATGATTTCGACGATGAGTATATTCCAGAAACCTTACCCGTCATTATCTCGGTTAATCAGCAATATAAGCAGCACCTAGAAGATAATAATTTTCTATCTCGCATGAAAAAAGATGTGTTTATTCGTTATGGATATCGCATCCCCGATATTGCCATTAACTATTCGCCTATCGTGCCAGAAAACAAAATTGTGGTGCTAATAAACGAAGTAAAAGCAGGTGAATACGATGTCTATTTTCATGGTCAGCGCTTACTTACGGCGAATGATGAGCTGGAATACCTTGGTATGGAACTTATTAAATATACCGATGAATATGGTTCAGTCAGCACCTGGTTTGACAACCAATACAGCGAAAACGTCGAGCAACTCGGCCTATTAGTGCGCGATGACGTAACGGAAATGATTGATTGCGTCAGTACGTTGCTTTTACGCCACATCAATGAATTCTTCGGGATCCAAGAAACTAAAAATTTACTGGATGATCTTGAAAGAAAGTATCCCGAATTGCTGAAAGAATGTTATCGCCACGCCACCGTACAAAAAGTCACGGAAGTTTTTCAACGTTTATTAATGGAAAAAATTTCGGTGCGCAATATGAAGCTAATTATTGAAACCTTAGTGCAATGGGTGCCCAAAGAGAAAGACAGCATGATGCTGGTAGAGCACATTCGCAGCTCAATGGCGCGTTATATCTCATCCCGTTTCTCGGTGGAAGGGCGTTTGAATGTCTTAATGGTGAATACCGAACTGGAGGACACCATTCGCCAAGGTATTCGCCAATCATCCGGTGGTGTTTATTTGCATTTAGAACCTGAAAAAAGCAATGAGCTTATTCAAGCTGCTGAATTTGCATTAGAAAACAGTTACTTATCTGTTAGGGATGTCAATGTACTGGTACCTGTGGATATCCGCCGGTTTGTGAAAAAAATCTTAGAAGGTCGTTTTCCTGAACTTGAGGTGCTCTCATTTAATGAGGTTTCCGAAATGGTGAAGGTCAACGTTATTAAAACGATATAAGGAACACATAAATGAAATACCGTTTTGTCGAGAAATTGAATGAATTTTTAAATGCCATGGGGCGCGGTGATTTAGTAAACCCGCGGCTTGATTGCCATTCCAATATTCAACTCGAAATGAATGATACACCTGCGATTAATATTGATTTGTCATCCGATGATTTAATTATTTGGTGCAGCTTAATGGAATGTAATTACAGCCGACTCGATGCATCCCACACTTCATTATTAAAAAGCATTTTGGAATATGTACCACGTAATTTTTATCCAGGGCAACCTGCACTCAACATTATGGAAAATAACTTGGTGCTGTCCGCGGTATTAAAGGAGGCTTCATTGGATGACATGCAATTATTTGCTGATTCTTTTGAAGAATTCTTTGAACGCGTTAACGAATTGCGTCTGCAATTATCGTAATTGATGATGAAACTTTTTGACGTTTGCGCACATCCTGTGCGCATTCATGGATGCCTGATTGAAGCTCCATTGAATGGCGTATTTATTGGCGAGATCTGCTTTATTGAGCAGTCATTGGCACAGCCAAAAGTTATCGCCAAAGCGCAAGTGATAGGCTTCAAAGAGGGGCTAACAGTTCTAAGCCTCATTGGTCGCGCTCAGGGCTTCACTCGTGAAGTGGTTATTCGTCCAAGTGGTTACCCATTTGTATTCCAAATGGGGGAGCACCTTGTTGGGAATATTTTTAATGCCGCAGGGGAACTAGAAGGCGCATTAAGTCAGAAAAACAGCGAAATTACCCAGTTAAAAACCAAGCTGCAACGCATTGATAATCCTCCGGTGAGTGTGAATAAACGCCGTCCAGTGAATGAACCGATGGTCACAGGAATTCGCGCTATCGATGGATTGCTGACGTGCGGGTTAGGTCAGCGTATCGGTATTTTTGCAGCGGCAGGTAGCGGTAAAACGTCATTAATGAACATGCTGATCAATCACGCTCATGGGGATATTCATATCGTGGCATTGATTGGTGAGCGCGGGCGAGAAGTGATTGAGTTTATTGAAGAACTTAAGCAGTCCCCCCATGCGGATAAAACCATTTTAGTGTATGCCACCTCCGACAGCCCGCCGATTGAGCGTTGTAATGCCGCTTTATTGGCGACAGCGATGGCGGAATATTTCCGTGATTTAGGAAAACAGGTTTTATTGTATGTCGATTCGATGACCCGTTATGCGAGGGCGTTGCGCGATGTGGCTCTTGCGGCAGGAGAGCTTCCTGCACGTCGTGGTTATCCTGCCTCGGTTTTCGAGCAACTTCCGTTATTACTCGAACGTCCAGGGCGCGTAAAACAGGGTTCTATTACCGCGTTTTACACCGTGTTATTAGAAAGTGAGGAAGAAGCCGACCCTATTGGCGATGAAATTCGCTCTATTTTGGATGGGCACATTTATCTCAGTCATAAACTTGCAGGGCGAGGACATTACCCTGCGATTGATATTTTGCACAGTATTAGCCGTGTTTTTCAGAAGGTAACAACGCCGGAACATCGCCAATTTGCTGTCGATATTCGTGAAAATTTATCTCGCTTAGAGCAGATCAAGCTGTACCTCGAATTGGGGGAATACCAGCGAGGTGAAAGCCAAGAAAATGACCGTGCTTTAGATAAACAGCAGGATATCAATCATTTCTTACAACAAAACATGGATGAATCCGAGGGCTTTGAGGAGATGTTAGCCCAATTACACCATTTGGCATCCTGATGATTAATCAATTATTAGCGCTGACTGAAAAGCGCCTCGAAAGAGTGCAGTTAGAGCAAAGCAAGCTGAAAAGCGCCATTTTGCAGTTGCAGCAACAGCGCCAAGATATCCACCAACGGATCGCCATATTAACTCTACAAGTTGGGGTGTATGAAAAATCGGAAGAATTAACCCAAATGGATTTTTGGGAACGTCAACGGCAAAAAGCCGTGGTTTTATCAGAAATCGCCCAATGTGAATTTCAGATAGAAAACATCAACGCTGAATTATCTAAGTACCATTTATTGAAGCAGCAAATGACTGAACGGACGTTCATTTTGCGTAATAAGTGCGAGAAATTCCGAAAATATCTCAAGCAACAACGTAGGGCGCAGTGGTTAAAATTAGAGCGTCAGCAACAAAATGAAATCGAGGAGCTGTTTGTTCATGTCGACAATAAAATCACTGCCCAGTGACAATACATTTAATTCCGTAATGGAAGCTAAAAGTTCATCACTTGGTTTTAATCATCAAAAATATAACCAGCAAAAACCGGGTTTTCAAAAGCAGGGCAGTCAGCAGCATTCAGTCAAAAAAGCGGCTCAGGATATTGTTCAAAAAAAGCTGACTCAAGTAACTGATAATAATAAAAAGCCCAAAAAACCAGTAGAAGAGTTGGCGGTCCCCGTTCTGTTGAACTTACCGACTCAAATCCAGCACATGCACTCTGGCGGGAAAATGGCATTTCTCTCTGCAGGATATGGCTCAGATAAAAACAATAGCGAAGCGAATCATTCGCTAAGTACACAACCTAATGACTTATTAGGGCAAACGGTGAGTGAAGACGATGCTCCTCAGATCACGTTTAACGCCAATGTTGCGGCGGTATCAATCGGTCAATTGGCTGACACGAAGATCGTTAAAACAAAAACTATGGAACAAAAAGCGGCTCGCTTTTTGTCAGATAACCCGACAAGTGTCAAGCAGACCCAATGGATGAGCATCCCATTAGCGCAGCAGACTGAAGTTGTGGATATCGCTGTATTGAAATCACCTTTGCGTGATGGTCAATCAAATTTAGTGAGTGAAGCTCAAGCTTCTTTTGAACCTGGCATGCAAATTCAACATGAGGTCAAAGAGCCGAATGCCTCTGCAAGCCATGAAGGCCGCCCTGTGCCAAATGAGCGTCCTGCACCTCAACATTTTCCTGATATGAAAAGCTTCAATATTGAAAAATCAGAAGTCATTCAACCGGATGAAATAGATATTACCAAAAATATTTTAACGCAAGTGCGTGCAGAGATGGGAGATAAGCCACTGGCGGTGACGCCTCAAATTTCTACTTTTCAAACCTCGGCTTCTCAAACTTCAACACACACACAGCAAGCCTCTTCAATGGTCAGCAAAGTCGCTGAATTGATAGCAGCTTCCGAAGTTGAAAGTTTCAAAACGGTGCCTTCTCGCACACTGAGTTACACCTTTAGCCAATGGCAAAATGCACCAACGGTCTCTTTTGCTTTAGCGAGTACCAACAAAGATCAGGTGGTGGCATCAACGCAAAGCGATGAGGTTCAGCAGGCTTTGCAAGACAACCAGCATTTATGGACAGGTGAACAAAAAATGGTAATCCGACGTGAAGAGCAGGAAGGTCAACAGCGTCAACGGCAGCAACAGCATCAGCAAGACGAGGAGTCCTAATGCTAAACATTCATCGAATTAGCCACCGAGAAAAGCAGGTGAGAGAGTGGCAGCAGCGTTTTCAATGGGACTTAGACATGCATATCCCCAAAGTTGGAGAGCGCTATTTTCAAGTCACCCTGCACAGTAAAAAGCAGAAAACTCAAGTGCTGGTGAATGCTGAAGAGTGGTGCCGTCACCGTTGGCCTAAGTTGGCTCATTACGCATGGAATCTTTTAGATACCAAAAGCTTATGCAAAGTTTTTACTTATGAAAATACCGGAAAGGCGTTTTTCTCCGAGCAATTCCGTTGTCATAGCGTCGAGATTATTGATGATGAACAGCTCCTGCAACCAAGGTTCACAGTGAAAGAAAAGAAACTTGGCATTGTGCTGTTAGCAGAGCCTATTGAAGGGCTAACCGAGCGTAAGGCGCAATACGGGATAGCTGAGCAGCTTAAGCTGCAAACCGACTGGATTTTAGGTTATAGCCATATCAGTTGCAAAATTTTGCAGTCAATCGCGCTTGGCGACGTGCTGCGTATTCAGCAATTGCAATTAGATATGACCGTTGCAGGGCGTGTATTAGCCCATTTTCAAAAACAACAAGAAGGCATTTTTATGATTGAACAGTTAATGACAGCAGATGACGAACAGATAGATTCTGCGGTGGAAGAGGAGTTTGTTGATGAAACTGTTCGTCCTTTTAATTTGCACGACCTCACGGTCAAACTGACCTTTGTATTGGGTCATTCAGACATCAGTGTAGAGGAATTGGATTCACTCCAGCCAGGAGCAGTTTACTCAATTGGTGAAAATAAAGAACGTGAAGTGAAAGTGTATGCAAACAAACAACTGATCGCAGAAGGCGAGCTGACCTATATTGGTGATAGTGACGAATTAGGCTTAGAAATTAAGCGATTGGTAAGCTTAGGCGATAAAAGGTTATAAGCATGCCAACGGTTCCGAATGAAATACCTTTATTAGTCCTTATCGCCTTTTCCACACTGCTACCTTTTATTATTGCAGCGGGAACTTGTTACCTAAAAATCTCGATTGTGCTGATTATGGTGCGCAATGCGATGGGCGTACAACAAGTCCCTTCGACGATGGCACTTAATGGTATCGCCTTATTACTGTCCATTTTTGTGATGATGCCTGTGCTGCAAGATGTGAACAATTACATGCGCCACGAAAGCGTGGATTTTAGCAATGTGGAATCCATCGACAACTTCGTTGATAACGGACTAGGGCGTTATAAAGATTACTTAGTGAAATATTCCGATCCTCAATTAGTGAATTTCTTCGAGTCTATTCAGCAGGGTAAAACGGAAGCCGAGGTACAAGAAGAGCAAGCGGCGCCAACGTTATTTTCATTACTGCCAGCCTACGCATTGAGTGAAATTAAATCCGCGTTTGAAATTGGTTTCTATATCTATTTACCGTTTGTGGTTATCGACTTGGTGATCTCAAGCATTCTGTTGGCACTCGGTATGATGATGATGAGTCCCGTGACTATCTCAGTGCCAGTGAAATTGATTTTGTTTGTGGCAATTGATGGATGGTCACTGATTTCGAAAGGGCTGGTGATGCAGTATTTCGAACTCGCACAGCATTGACGTAAGGGAATAGAAAATGGATTCAATCATTTATGTCAGTAATAAAGCGATGTTGTTGATCGTCATATTGTCAGCGATCCCCGTAATTGTGGCGACGGTCGTGGGGCTGTTAGTGGGGCTTTTACAAACTGTGACCCAACTTCAGGAACAGACATTACCTTTTGGTATCAAACTATTAGCCGTATTTGGTTCCTTGTTTATGATTTCAGGTTGGCTGGCGGATAAAGTGATGAATTACGCTATTGAAGTCATGACAACCGCTCTGCCAGCGATAGGGTTATTTGGATGAACCAGGAGATGTTCTCATTAGCGTCGTCCTTGTATTTTAATTTCCAACAAGGGCTAGTGAAAATTGCGTTTGCATGGTTGCGCATTGCCCCTGTGATGTTCTTCCTGCCTTTTTTGAGTAACAAATTACTTAATGGCGGGATCATTAAAAACTGTGTTGTTGCGTATTTGGCGTTAGGGATGTGGCCTTATCTTACTGCCCGCGAAATAAATTGGGATGAAATTAGCCTCAGTGAGGTTTTTATTTACGAGGTCAGTATTGGCATTGTATTGGCGCTGATTTTAGGGCTGCCATTTATGATTGCCAATGTTATCGGCGAGTTGATAGATACCCAGCGGGGAGAAACCATTAGTAGTATTGTAGACCCTGCGAGTGGTACGGAAGCTTCTGAATTAGCAGTATTTATCAGTTATATCGTGTGTATGGTGTTTTTGGCGCAAGGGGGCATGTACCAACTCGCCAACGTATTTGCACAAAGCTACCAATTATTGCCCTTTGCTCATGGGTTTACGTCATTCAATAGTTTACCGTTAGGGGAATGGATAAATAAGGCAGTAGTGAACGGTGTGATATTAACGGCGCCGATTATTGTGACACTCTTTATTTCGGAAGTAGCACTTGGGTTATATTCCCGTTTTTGTCCACAATTAAATGCATTTTCATTGTCTCTGGCAATTAAGTCGATTATTGCCTTTATTGTGTTTTTACTTTATTTCCAAAATGAAGTTCCAGATATATTGGTTAATATGATTTCGATATCGCCATTAAAAACTATTTTTTATTCATCTTAATGAATATTGATACAGGATTATGAGACTGTGTTATGGCTGAAAAAACAGAAAAGCCTACTGACAAGAAAATAAAAGATTCGGCCAAAAAAGGACAAAGTTATAAAAGTAAGGACACCATAGCAGCAATTGTTTTAGTCACTGGTGCATTTGTTATTGGCGGAATGTCCAGTTTATATGAACTGGGTGGGTTAATGAAAAAATTATTATTAAACCCATATGATATTCATATCGACAATTTACTTTGGCAATTCTCAAAAATATTTTTGAGCATAGTGGTGCCTATTTTGATTGCCTGTTTTTTATCAGGCACCATTATTTCGCTATTACAGAGCCGATTTAGATTAGCGACCGAGGCAATCAAACTCGATTTTACAAAATTAAATCCAATTGCCGGATTTAAAAAAATATTCTCTTTAAATTCGCTTAAAGAGCTGATTAAAGCCATTTTGTACTTATTGGTTTTTAGTGTTTCCGCTGCCACTTTTTTTGTGGTGTGGCGGCACGAAATTTTCATGTTATATCGCACCACGATAAATGGCATGACCACGCAGTGGATAAGCCTTTGTATTTTATTTGTATTTGTCTTTCTTGCAGTGGCGCTCATTATTGTTCTAGTGGATGCAATTGCAGAGTTTTTCTTATTTATTAAAAACCTAAAAATGGAAAAGCAGGAAGTCAAAAAAGAGTACAAAGATAATGAAGGTGACCCCCATATTAAAAGCGCACGTAAAGGGCTACACCAAGAAATATTATCAGAGGAAGTGAAGTCAAACATTAAAAACTCGACATTCGTTATGGCAAACCCGACACATATTGCCATGTTAATTTATTATGATTCGAATGTCGCACCACTGCCTTTCTTAATGTTAAAAACTCGCGGGGTACAAGCGAAAGCCGTTATTAAATATGCAGAGCAACAGAATGTACCTGTAGTACGAGATATTATTTTGGCTCGCCAAATATGGCGAAATTATAAAAAGAACAGCTTTATTGATGAGAATGGATTGCAGGATGTTATGCAAATAATTACTTGGCTGATCCGTGTTGAATTAGAAAAATTAGGAATAGATGTTGATGAAGCATTGGAAAAGTTAATTTCATCATAAATTAATGGAGCTATGAATTAATTATTCACACATTGAATCGTTTTTTATAAGAAATGGGAAATTTTATTAATTATGATGCAACAGAGCAGTTTGCATCATATATCACGTATTAATAACGAGGTGACTATATGAACCACACTGAAACAAGCAGTACCCAAACCGACAGCACTCAAATCGAAATGGAAGCATTACTCGACGGAATTACCACGGCACTCATGGATGGGGCAACGTATAAAGATATTCATGGTATTCCACAAACCACGATGGATGGCATTTATGCCTACGCTTATGAATTTTATCAGCAAGGCAAATTAGAAGAAGCGGAAACCTTTTTCCGATTTTTAAGTATTTACGATTTTTATAACACTGACTATGTCATGGGATTGGCGGCTGTTTATCAATTAACCAAACGTTATGAGAAAGCAACGGAATTATACGCACTCGCCTTTGTTTTGGCGAAAAATGATTACCGACCATTATTCCACGCTGGGCAGTGCAACTTGATGCTGAAGAAAAGCAGTGCGGCAATTCATTGTTTTGAAAGCGTAATTGAAAACAGTCTTGATGCAGATTTACAGAAAAAATCAGAAGCTTATTTGAGTGCTTTGAAGGCAAACATCGAAAAGGCAGAGTCATCAGAATCATCGAACTCTAATACCTAGAGAAGGAAACACCATGAGTCAAGTCACCATGCCAGGCGTAAGTCACGCTTCAGGTAATGATCGAATTAATAATATTCACACTTTCTTGCAAGGGAATAACCCTTTGGGGCTAGGTGAGGCGAGCGCAAAAGCGGTATTAGCCTTAGAAGAGGCATGTGGTGAACTGATGTCTTCAGAGCAAATGAAACGTCAGCGTTCAGAGCATCTTCCAAAGCTAGTAAAGCCTAAAATGTCGGCAATGAAAATGTCACCAGAAGCTCAGCAAGCTAAAGGATTCAATGCCAATGCGGTACTGATTGAAACATTCTCAACCATCCGCCAGTTATTGCATGAAGGCAATATTGGTGAGTTAAATAACCGATTGCAGTTATTAAATATTGAGTCGGCTGCACTACGCCAAAAAGGTGCGGAGTTATTGGACTCATTTGCTGGTTCCACTGACCAGCTGAAAGATACTCATGACAAAATTGCTGAAAAAAAGGCTCAGTTAAAGCCGCTGAATCTTAAATCTAACGATCTCATTAACCAGCGCTCGAAAAATGAGTCTTTATTCACAAGTAATGAGCAAAAGCTGACCAAGCTAAGCACCAAGTTAGCCGAAAACCAAACAGCATTAGCCCAATTAGATTCACTCCCGAAACCTTATACCGAAGAAGTGTATCAGCGAGAGGTGATGTTGGAAGCGAACATTGCGCAACTTTCGAGTGAAATTGAGCAAGTTACCCAACAGCAAAAAACGTTAAATTCAAACATTACAGCCTTCGATAGCGAGCTCAGCGTACTCAAAAATGAGATTGACCAGCTAAATTCATCATTAGATTCATTGCTGAGCGATTCCACAAAGCTAGCGGCAATTGCGGATAAAGATCGTCAAAAATTAAATCGATTTATAGAGACTGCACCACTGCAAACGAATGTTGATGGTGAAAAATGGGAAAACACCATTGCGCTGTTAACCATGCTGACGGCTCAATTGAAAAAAGCGATGAATGAAGATTCAATTCGCAACATGAAAGAGCAAGAAGAGGTGATGATGAAAATCAATGAAGCCTCTCGTAAAGACTCTGATAAAAAAGCCAAAGAAGCTGCCGAAGCAGAACGTAAAGCGGCAGACGCCAATAAAGCGGCATCTTGCGCCAGTAAGATTTTCAGTTATGTGATGCTCGCAGTTTCTGTGATTGCCACGGTTGCTACGTTTGGTGCAGCCGCGCCTTTAACGTTGGCAGTTGCTGCGATTGGTATTGCGATGTCTGTCGCGGATATTGTCTTGGAAGAGACCGGACAAGGGAGCTTGATGCAAATGTTGGCGACGGAAATTTCCAGTGTCGTCACGGATATGCTGATCACTTTTGGTGTGCCAGAAGAGGAAGCCAAAAAAATTGGCAGCATCGTGGGAATGGTTCTGGCCGCAGTAGCATTCTTGGCAATCTCACTACTTTCTATGTCTTCATTCGTTAAAAACATTGCCAATACAGTAACCAACGTCACCAAGATGTTGGCGAAGAATGTGGGGACTTTATTGAAAAGTGCTGTGAAAGCGATGCCGAAAAGTTTTACGAATGCACTGGGCAATATGGCAACGAAAAGTACCAAAATGGGGCAGGCCGTTGCAGATAATACGGATGAAATGGTGAAACTGACAAAATTCACCAAGCTAGCCGATAAATTCGATGATGTTCAAAACTTTGCCAAGGCGACGGATCAATCTTCGGACTATGTTTCCCTTGGTGGGCAAATGGTGAAAGTGAGTGATACAACAAAACTTGCGAAAGCCGCTGATAAGCTCGATGACGTAAAAGATATTGGTAAAACAGTAGAAAAAGTCTCTTCTTCAGGAAAAACGCAAAGCGTCAATATGGCGCGTTTGGAAGTGGGTATGAAAGGAACCGGCGCAGGTCTTTCTGTTGCTAATGCGGCAACTTCAGGCGGGTTACGTCTAGAAGCCGCAGCTCAGATGCGTGATATGAAAGAGATGCTCGCAGGCATGATGCTCAATAATGAAAGCATCCAAATGCTGACTGAGCTCATTAATTCATTAATCAAATCTATGTCTAAAAGCCATGAGCAATTTGAGGAAATGTTCAGCGGCATGATGACCACTCTTCACCAATCAAATAACAATAAAGTCGATATGCTGAAAACGGCTCGCTTCGCTTAAACTTTGGAGAATTTTTATATGACAACTATCGCTCAATCATTAAATTTACCTGCACAGATCCAACAAAATGGCATTGGGTTTTCACTTATGCCTAAAACACAGTCTTCTACAATAAATAATGCGCGCCAAAATATTCAGTTGAATGATATTTCTGGTGATTTCTCTGATAGTGCCATCGATAGACCTACATTATCTGTACCTGCATCAATGATGGCAGCAACACAAATACAAGAGGCATTATCTGAGCTAAGTGGAGTAGAGAAGAATGCGTTATTGAATGATGTATACGGCTTTATTCGCGTCACGCCAGAGCAAACGCAACAAGCAGTAGAAAAAGTTTTTGCAGCGGAAAGCAAAGTGCTTAATCAGGTATTGGCCAATAACCAGCAGCTAGATGAAACCGATTACAAGCAAATTGCGCTTGCCATTCAAGTGATGATTGGCAGTAGTTTCTTCGATGGGGCACCGAAAAATTTGGACGTGATTGAGTCGGATAAAAAATCCACCAAATCATTAGAAGGTGCAAAAGCTCAGCAATTTGTTGGCATTATTAGCAGCGATATCATGATTAAGCTGGTTCGTAAAGTGGTTAAAGAGCTGAACATTTCGGATCGTAGAATTAGTGCCGAATTTTTAATGCTCAACGCGAAAATGGTGGAAGCGGCAGCGGAATCGACCATCAAAGAAGGTAAAGAGATGTTCACAGGTGCATTGACGGGGTTCTTTACTGCCTTGGCAATTAGTACAGCTGGCGCAGCTTTCCAAGCGAAATCTCTCCATCAACAGAATCAATCGATTAAAAACAATTTGGTTAAAGCTAACCAAAATGGTTCAGCAGCGGATCGTTTAAATGAACTGAATGCAAATTCACTGTCTTCGTCTTCAAAAAACAGTTCACTGACACTGAAAAATAAAGAGGGTGTGAGTGTGGAATTAGTTGACCAAGCAACACCAGCACAGCAAGCACTGGCTAACCAGCGTGGCGCAGAAGCCGCGCAACGTACCAATAAGCTGGGTCTGTCTGAGCGCGATGAACATGAGCGTATCATGAACAAAACTCGCACGAAGATGGGGATTGCTGAGCAAGGTGGGCGCTTATCTGACAACGCAGGGCAAATGGCAACATCAGCGAATCAGGTTAATGTCAAAGGGGAAGAAGCGAATAAAATGATGCAGCAATCTGTTGCGGATGTAGCACGTAGCGTCTCTGCGGATAAAGATAAGCAAATTGATAAAAGCATGGATTTGGTTAAACAGATGAATGAGCACCTGCGCGAGATCCGTGAAGGTCAATTACGTACCTTCCAAAGCGTGGTGAGAGGTTAAGTACGATGGAAATCATCACACAAAGACATTTAAACCCGCAGACACCAGTCAATGGATCAGCGGCCAAGCATCTAGATGCTCAGGACTCTTCCCTTGTTATGGGGGAAGGGTTAGTACTAGACCCTTCTTTAGATGCCTACCAACAAGGTCTTCAACTTGCCGCACAATTGGGTTCTGAAGTGATTGAAACTCAATTTCGTGAGAGTGCGGTTTCGGGCAACCTTGATAAAGTCAAAGATCAATATCGCTCCATGATGATGGCGATGAAACATTCATCTGATAAGTACCAGCGGATTTCCCAACCTGTTGCAGATGGTCGTAGTCATATTGCGGCAACACAAGACTTAATTGGAGAAATCCACGGGGATTATCAAAAAACCTACGGTGAAATCGTTAAAGCTTCGACAGAATATATGCAAGAAGTGAATACGCAGTTAGGTAAAATGAGTGAGCATGTCAGTGCAGGGAAAGATGGGAAAATAAAATTTAAACCCAAAGATTTTCTGATAGCTTTTGATTCAGCAATGTCAAAATATTCAGGGATTTCATATTCTGATTATGAAAGTTTTTACTCTTCCTCTTCATATACGGAAGCAGAATTATTAACTGAATATTGTGAAATGTGGGGTCAAGACCTGGGTAAGAAAAATGAAACGGATGCAAATACCAACGATAAAAATATAATGAGGGAGTACCTTAGAACTTTAGATTCCAGTGAATATGGTATGAAAACCCCTCCTTTATATACAATTCAAGCTAGATCAAATGTGGATGTAGAGTTTAGTTTTTGGGAAAAAAAATTATCAGGGCAAGGGTTTGTTGTTAAAAAAAGCGGAAATGAAATACTTATTTATCCCGATTTCAAACCAATCAGAGAAATTTACTCAAGTATTAAAGGATCTCCAGTTGATTGGGATGGTGGTGATATGATGTCTCAGTCATTTCAAAGCTTACAAACTGCTCTTGATGCACAAAAGAATTCGGTTAACAGCAGTGTTTCTCGTTTATTAGAGACTTTTCGTCAAGATAATAGTCATTTTGAAACACTAGTTCAGTTATTAATTCAATTAATTAAAGACTTAAATCAAAATAATAATAGCCTGATCAATATGTAATTTAAGTTATCTATATTTTTAATTTTAATCATAAGCAATTATGAGGAGTTTTTATGCCTAATATAAACTTAACTACTGGCGTTGGACGCCCAGCGCAAACAGTGTTACCTGCAACATTTTTAGCAGGCAATAATGCTATTAGCACACAAATTACGGCTGTTAACTCAACAGGGAGTCAAATTAATTTTCCTGTGCATTCGGAAACGAATAATCAGGTTTCGGCTGTCGGAGATCGTAATGAATTACACCGAGCTAATCATAGTAAACAAGCTGCGGTTATTCATCAAATGCTAAGCAAAACATTTCCAAAAATATCAGAGGACATGATTTCATCGGCACTCTGTGCGGGTGCAAGTGGTAATTTGATTCAACAAGAGATTAATTATCGCCCAGAGAATAGTTTAATTCTTTTAAGTTTATTAACGCAGGATGAAATTAATCGTGAGCCCGAGTTGTTGAAGTCTGCGGCAGATTTAATTAAATCACTCAATACGCAAGGGAATAAACATTCGAAACTTAAGCGTACTTTAAATAATGAAGAACGTGCTTTTGATAAAAAGATGGAATCTGTATTTAAAAGCCTTGGTGATAACAAATGGAAAACTATTTCTGACCGTTTTGTTGAGAAGTATGTGAACCCTGCAATTAAAGATAAGTTAGCGGAAGTTTTTGATAGAGCCGATGTTGATAGCTGTAATGTGAATGATAGCCTCGTGAGCACGCTAGAACATCAAAGCCAGCTGAAAATAGAAGGCTATATTCAAGAGTATCAGCAGCATGGAGAAACATCTTTTGCGGATAAAGCGCTTCAGTTACATAACGTATTTTTAGAATTAGAAAGCAAAATTGAGCACATTCGTTCAGCTAAAGATATGAATAATACAAGTGAATCGACACATCAAGGATCTGCATCAAATCCACAAAATTTTGTGGGGGATGATGTTGACGCTGGAAGACCTCATTTCAGAGCCTCTCCATCAACGCCTTTAACACCGTCAACACCATTATTGCCTAGCAGCACTAGCCATAATGAAAATATGTATAATACTTATACTACGTATAATACAACAAATAATTATTATACCTCTCCTTATGAAACGACGAGCATCAATTCTATTCAGTCCAATGATGAAGAAAATGAAAAGCCATTATTACCGACATCATTTAAATCTGTCTTGAATATAGAATTAGCTGTACCTGTTGTTCAAACATCGGGACGTGTGAAAACCACACTTGAAATCCCGAACATTAACCAATATCAACCGCAAGTTGCCGAAAAACCATTTTTAGAAAGTAAGCCGCCAGTGAGTGAGAAAACAGTTAAGAAAGAAGCTACTCCAGTAATTGAACAAGAAACTCAGTCAGTCATTGAGTTAGAAACCACCAAGCAAGTTGAGCAACCTCGAAAACATATTGCGGATATTCAATGGCTATTGCCAAAAAATACAGGTTTCCAGAATCGCTATATTCGAACTGAATCTGGCTGGAAATCGAGTAATGCATCGGAAAGTGAAGTTAAACCCGTCGTAACGACAGTAGGAGGACTAAACCGTAGCCAAGCAGATAAAGAAATTTATCAAGGGTTGCGAACGGCGCCACAAGTGGTACCTGCGGAGCAAATGTTTGCAGATTCTATCGCGAAAGCCGATGAGCTTTTCACGGGTACGGAGCGTGGTGCGTTAAGAGCAAACCAAGCGGAAGTCGAGCGGTATAACGATAACGCCAAACGTTTTCCATAAGGTAATGACATGACCACACAACAAGATATTGCGCAGCAATGGCTAGAACGCCATCTTCAGCAAATTCGTGAGTATTCAGGTATCAACAAAACCTATTCCATGGATGCAGAGCTGATTGCCGATGTGCATATCGATTCTTTAGAGCTGTTGGAATTGATTGCGGCGATAGAGGAATATACCGAACAGCCATTAAAGGATGAGGTGTGGATGAAGTGGCGACGCTTACAAGATATTGTGGATTACCTCGTTAGCGCCACCATAGACAGTTAAGTTGTCTTGTCAGTTTTCATCAATAACAACTCGGTTTCGTGCTTTGGGCAGGAGACCGAGTTTTTTATGGCTCGGATGTGGCAATTTCCAACGCTTTCTTGATGGCATCAGGAATGACGCTACCATGAGTTTTGCCCGCAAATAAGGTGAAATCACACACCCGTTGAGGGCTGTTTATGGCTTCACACACTTCACGGGGGGAAATCCAACTTTTGCGCGTTTGATAATTTTGCTTCTGCTCATCGGTTAAACGGCTTAAATCCGGCGTCTCTTCTAACTCCCCGAGGGTGATATCCAGCGGCGATGCTTTCGATGGGCGCGTTAACTTATCTAAATTCACCATTTTCCCTTCCCCCCACCATAATGACGGGCTTGCCGCGACAAAATGCTGGAAATCCGCAGGGTGGTCTTGGTACGCCATCAGGGTGAATAAGCCACCAAATGAGTGCCCAAATAAGGTTTCACGCTGGATATCTATCGGGAACTGCTGCTCAGCCCATGGGCGAATGGTGAAGGTGAGAAACTGGTACAGAGATTCCGAACCACCACCGTGTTGGAATGCGTCGCCAGCAACTTTCGGTGTGTAGTCGTATGTGCGTTCTTTCTTGGGGAATGCCTCAGGGCTGGGATAGCCGATACCAATAATAATCGGTAATTTTTCAGGGGAAAATTGCTGCGCAGCCTGATTGACCGCGAGCGGGTACAGGCCGTTCCCGTCTAACATAAACAGCACTGGACGTTTTCCTGAAATATGCTGTGGAACGGCGCTGTAGATACGCAGCTCGCGCTGACCATTGCGCATGTCATGATGCTGCACCGTATATACGTCCGCCACACGCGCATCGAATTCAGGAATATTCGGGTTGGGACGCGCCCAAGTATTGCTTGCGATACACATACTTGCGATACACATCAATAGGCTCGCTATAAACCGTTTTTTTATCATTGGGATTGCCATCGAACTAAAAAGGATCAGCGGGTAATCAGCGATAAGCATCATACCCGCAATCAGGGATTAGAATGTCACGTTGACATTCGCCCAGTAACGGCGACCATCTTCAACATCCCAGTTACCGCCATTCTCAGCGTCAATCTTAGAGCCTTTTTCGTTGGCAATATTTAACACCGCGAAATTCAGCTTGGTATTTTTCAGCAGTTGATAAGTCGCGCCCACATCCATAGTGGTATAGCCTTTACGGTAACGTGGAACGGAAGAACCGTTACGTTGAGCTGCCCACACTTGCTCACCTTCATAATGCGCTCGGGTGTATAAGTTGAGGTCAGGGCTATATTGCCAATCTAACTTTGCATTCGCTAAGTGTTTCGGCGTTTTATCCAATGGGTAGCCTTTGAGGGATTCGCCGCTGGTCAGTTTTTCATCATTACTTTTACGTTCTGAATCGGTGTAAGTGTAGTTCAGGCTAAGGTTCCAATCTTCGGCAAATGGAATACCCACTGCGATTTCTACCCCTTTAATGTTAGCTTCACCGACGTTGTCGTAGGTATACAGGTTTAAGCCTGTCACAGGGTCTTTATCACCGGTGTAGTAGCTGGTGAGCTTATTTTTAAAGTCAGTATTAAAGAACATCAGGCTCGCGTTGAAGCCAGATTCATGGTCATAGGCGATACCAATTTCTTGGTTAAAGCTTTTTTCAGGTTTCAGGTTGTCATTACCGTAAATGATCCCTTTACCTTTTTCTGTCGAGGTTTTGTAGTTAGGGCTAATTTCACGCAGGGTTGGTGCACGGAATGCTTGCGATACCCCACCTTTGATGGTGATTTCATCGGTTAAATGATAAATCGCGTAGCCACGTGGGTTCCAGTGGTCGCCATAGAATTCGTGGTGATCTAAACGAATGCCACCGGTTAAAATCAGGTTTTCAGTGGCAGTAAATTCATCTTCTAAGAACAGCGCGTATTGATCTGCGGTTAACGAGACATTTTCCGTGGTTTTCGCACCAGTTGCGGAGGTATCTTTCAGTTTGGCATGTTGGTACTGAGTCCCCGCCGTTAAGATATTATCCGGCAAGAAGGCGGTGACTTTACCATCCACTACCGTGTTAGTAATTTCTGGTACGCGCGCTTCATAAGCGTAATTATATAGCCCCGTTTTTGCGTCTTTGGTTTCGGCTTTAGTCTTACGTTTGGTTTGTTCTTGATAAACACTCACTTCCGTTTGGATAACATCCCAATCGCCTTTGTAGGTCAGCGCCATATGGTTACGGTTATTGTGAGTTTCAGACTTGGTATTATCACGTTTTACACCATTGAACATGGAGTATTCCGCCAGTGATTTACCCGGTTCCGCATAGCGTTCTTGGGTGGTTCTACCCGCTTCAAATAAGAAGGTTTGATTTTCCATCGGCGTGAAGGTTAATTTCGCGGTCAGGCTTTTATTGTCCCTTTTATCATGGCCATCTGGAATTTTGTCTTCTTTACGGTAATCCCCGCCACCGTACAGTTGTAAACCAAGTTTATCTTTGATCAGCGGACCAGACAGGTAGAAGTTACCGTCCATGGAATCGCCGCTTTCGCTATTTTCTTGAATAATTGCGCCCGTAGTGACACTACCATGCCATTCATTGGTCACTTTTTTGGTGATAATGTTAATGACGCCGCCCATAGCATCAGAGCCATACAGGGAGGACATAGGACCACGGATCACCTCGATACGCTCGATAGCTTCAACAGGCGGCATAAAGCCCGCTTCAAAGCCGCCGCTACCATTTGGGCGAGATTCACGGCTATTTTGACGACGACCATCCACCAAAATCAGGGTGTATTCGCCGGATAACCCGCGAATATTAATATCTTGTTTATTGGCGCTTCCGACGACGCTGACACCTTCAACATCTTTGACTGCATCGGCTAAGTCGCGCACAGGTTTGTTTTGTAGCTGCTCGGCGGTAATAACGGTAACACTGGCAGGAGCATCGCGTAATTGCTGGGAATAACCCGATGCCGTAACGATCATTTTGTCTGAATTTTCTTCTGCTGTGGCGCTAAATGAAGCCAACGCTGCGCAAACACCTGCAGCGATTAAAGAGTAGTGATAGTGCGTTTTCATGTTTTTCCCTAGCGAAACGAAATGATAATGATAATCATAATGTTTGCGAATATTAGCACCGATACCGATAGGAAATAAATAATTAGCGAGCTATTTTTTGGGCAAAGTTTGATCACGGTTAACATTTTGTGCGAGGGAACGAGAGCGAGTAAAAAACCGTACAAAAGGTAGGAAATAGGCTGAAAAACGAGAGAGTGACTATTTGGGAATGAAAGAAATAAACGCCAACTATTATTTAACTATTCACAGTTATCTTATTTAGAATATTTTTTATTATTTTTAAATAATCTCATCTTTTTTTGATTGTATTTAAATTTTCTAATTTAAAAACAAGGTTGAATATTGATTTAAAACAGAAAATAAAAATTAAAATGGATATTTAGTTAATATAAAACAGTTGGCTATTGCATTATCACGATGAGTTCGTAAAGATAGCTTTATTGCTAAAATAAAGCCTATTTCCCTTGAGAGTTATTATGGAACAACCGACAAATTCAATTGAAGAGCATCAAAAAACGAAACAAGAAAATAAAAGAACACTGTGGATGATCATCGCCACGGTTATTTTTGTTTTGTTGTTTGTCGCCTATGGCGTGTATTGGTTTTTGGTTCTGCGTTTTCAAGAATATACCGATGATGCCTATGTGTCGGGTTTGCAGATCCCTATCGTTGCGCAAACCACTGGAAATGTCACTCAAGTGAACTTTGAGAATACCGACTTGGTGAAAGCAGGTGATGTGCTGGTGGTATTAGATAAAACCAATGCGCAACTGGCTTATGAACAGGCCAAACATGATTTAGCATCTACGGTGCGCAAAACTAAAGAGTTGTATATCAATGGAGATCAGTACCAAGCCCAAATCCAACAAAATCGCGTTTCACTTGCACAAGCGCAAAAAGATTATCAGCGCCGTGCCGCATTAGGTCGCAGTGGGACGATTTCAAAAGAGGATTTACAGCACTCTCAAGAAGCGGTGCAACTGGCGCAAGCAGCGCTGGATATTTCGATTCAACAATATAACGCCAACCGCGCATTGTTGCGTAATACGGCACTGAAAAACCAGCCAGCGGTGCAACAAGCGGCCGATAGCGTGCGCAGTGCGTGGATCAATCTACAGCGGACAGAAATCAAAAGCCCGATGACGGGGTATGTTTCTCGCCGTAATGTGCAAGTGGGTTCCCAAGTCAGCCCACAAAGCTCGTTAATGGCGATTGTGCCGGTTCAGCCTGTTTGGGTCGATGCTAACTTTAAAGAGACGCAACTTGAAAATGTGCGTATCGGTCAGCCAGTCACGATTAACAGTGACTTTTATGGTAGCAATGTAAGTTACAAAGGCACCGTGGTAGGGCTGGATATGGGGACGGGAAGTGCGTTCTCATTGCTACCTGCGCAAAATGCCACGGGGAACTGGATCAAAGTGGTGCAGCGCCTACCCGTTCGTGTGGAGTTAGACCCTGAGCAAGTGGCGAAATACCCGCTGCGCATCGGTTTATCCATGAATGTGACCATCGATATTAAAGACCAAAATGGCCCCGTGTTGTCAGAAGTTCAACGAACTACCCCTGCGTTTGAAAGTGATGTTTTGGTGCTGAAGTTAAACGATGTGGATCAGGTGATCGACACCATTATCAGCGATAACGCGGATTAGTCCCATGGCTGATATTCAACCGCTAAAAGGGGCTAAACTCGTCTGGGCGACTATCGCCCTGTCTCTGGCAACATTTATGCAGGTGTTGGACTCCACGATTGCTAACGTGGCTATCCCGACAATTGCGGGAAATCTTGGGGTGTCTGTCTCTCAAGGGACGTGGGTGATCACCTCGTTTGGGGTATCGAACGCCATCTCTATCGCGATTTCCGGTTTTCTAGCCAAACGGTTTGGGGAAATAAGAGTCTTCCTGTGGGCAACGGCACTGTTTACGCTGTTTTCATTACTGTGTGGATTTTCCGATAGCCTTGGCATGTTGATTTTATTCCGTGTGCTACAAGGGGCGGTTGCTGGGCCTGTTATTCCGCTCTCGCAAAGTCTCATCATGCGGTGTTATCCGCCTAAAATGCAGAATATGGCATTGGCATTTTGGTCGATGACCATTATTTTAGCCCCTGTTTTTGGACCTATTTTTGGCGGCTATATTAGCGATAACTTCCATTGGAGCTGGATCTTCTTTATGAATATCCCTCTTGGGATCTTCGTGATCATTGTTGGCTCGATCATCCTCAAGGGAATGGAATCGACAGTGGTTAAAGTGCCATTCAATGTGATCGGTTTAGCGTTGTTATCTGTCGGTGTTGGCTGCTTGCAGGTATTGCTGGATAAAGGGAAAGAGCTCGGTTGGTTAGCGTCCAATGAGATTGTGATTCTTGCCGTGATTTCCACGATTGCGCTGGTGTTTATGGTTATTTGGGAACTGACCTCCAAAAACCCAATTGTCGAATTATCACTGTTTAAATCCCGCAATTTTACCATCGGGACGATTTCGGTCAGTTTGGCGTATATGGCATATTTTGGGGCGATCGTACTGTTGCCGCAGTTACTGCAAGAAGTGTACGGCTATACCGCAACATGGGCGGGGTTAGCACTCGCGCCAATCGGTCTTTTGCCAGTCTTGTTCTCAGCACCTGTCGCAAAACTCTCTGACTTTTTAGATATTCGCTGGATAGTCACCTTTAGCTTCGTGTTTTATGCCATTTGCTTCTTCTGGCGCGCTTATACTTTTGAGCCATCCATGGGGTTCGATGCCGTTGTCTGGCCGCAGTTGGTGCAGGGGATGGCGGTAGCCTGTTTCTTTATGCCGTTGACCACCTTGACGCTGTCGGGGCTGCCTCCTGAAAAATTAGCCTCAGCTTCCAGCTTGGCGAACTTTTTCCGTACGTTGGCGGGCTCAATTGGGACATCGATCACCACCACACTGTGGAGTGATAGGGAGGCAGTGCATCATAGCCAGCTCACTGAATTTATTACGGATTACAACCCAGAATCCCTCGATATGTACCAAGGGATGGCGGCGCATGGCATGACCACGGAGCAAACCTCCGGCTTTATTGCTCAGCAGATCACTAGCCAAGGGCTGATTATCGCGGCGAATGAGATTTTCTGGTTATGTGGCTGGGTGTTTATCGCGTTGATTGTGACGGTGTGGTTTGCGAAGCCGCCGTTTGGCAGCAAAGCTAATAAATCATAAATACGGCGAGTCATTGATGGAAATAAGGGCGCGTGAGTGATTGGCACGCGCTTTTTTATGGCAGGTTTTTACACAGTAGTTTTTACAGAATGGTTTTTTACAGTCTGGACTTTGGAACAACATCGTCAAAGACCAGTTTCGGGCGGTTAGGCTCTTCCTCCGTCAGCGGCGTCACTTCTTGGAACGTATTGAGGCAGCGGGTCACTAAGGTTTGGTAATCCAGTGTTCCCTTGCTTTTCCATTCAATTTCTTGTTCTGACAGGCTACGCAGTACTTTAGCGGGTGTTCCAACAATCAAACTGTTATCGGGGAATTGTGCATCCGCTTTGATAAATGCACAGGCGCCAACAATAGAATTTTCGCCCACTACCGCGCCATCCATCACCACGCTGTTCATGCCTATCAGTGCATTACGTTTAATATGGCAGCCATGCAAAATAGCCCCATGACCGATATGTCCATCTTCTTCAATGATAGTATCGAATTGCGGAAAACCGTGCATCACGCAGTTATCCTGCACATTCGCCCCATCTTTAATAATCAGTCGCCCAAAGTCCCCACGTAAACTGGCGTTAGGTCCAATATAAACACGTTTTCCAATCACGACATCGCCAATGATCACGGCGGTAGGGTGAACAAAACTTTCAGGGCTGACTACAGGGGTAATACCGTCAATTTGATAAAATGGCATAAAGGTTCCTTTAGCATAATGATTATGCGGCTGCTAGCTCCCGAAGAATACCGCCAAAACGTCGATAATAGGCGCTGGAGGGTTGTGGAAGTTCCCCAACGGTGGTTTCACACAAGCCAGTGACGTACTGGGTGGCACCTTGGTCGATACGCTGGTAAATATTGGTGCACAAATGGCGCGCAATATGCCCTTCCCACTGTGCTGGAAGCAGCTCATCGGGCAGCAACGGGTCTTTTAATATCACGCGGCGATAAAAATGGATCAGTAATAGGCGTAGCTGGAAGCATAATTCAGGGGAAATCGCCTGTTCTCCATGCTCTTTCAGTAATAATGCGACTGGGCGGAATAAGCTGATAAATTGATGATAATGCTCTGAAATTTCAGGGAGAGACCAGGCATCAAACACTAACTCTTTTAATTTTTTCTCGGAGCGGTTGAAGGGATAATCGGCACGGAAGTAAATGACTTGATCAGCCGCGTTTAACTCCCCCAGTAAGGCGGGAATGTCGCTTTGTGTCCGGCTTGGCGCTGCCATCAAGCCGCTATTAAATTGCCCAAACCCGAGCCAACCAAACTCTTTTTTAAGGCGAATCTTTTCATCTTTATCTGCGCTTTCCAGCAGCAATAAATCCCATGTTCCATCCCATTCAGGTTGTTCGCTGAGGTAAATCTTGCTTTCCGCTCGACGAAAGCGATTTTGCCCACGCTCTGAAATACGGTAATAGCTACGGCGTCCTATTTTTTCGACATCCAGCCAGTTTTCTTTTTGTAGACGAAATACGGAAGTACGCACAAAGCGGTCGGAAAAACCCATTGGCTCAAGCAATTTGGTCAGGCTACCTAGCCAAACCTCGCCCCCGCGGTGGTGCAGGGCATCCCCATATAGGGAGCTGATAAGCGATGTTCCGCTGATAGGTTGGCTCTCGATGGCGTAGTGTATAAATTGGCTGAGTTTGGTTTCCATTATGCTTTTATCCCTAAAATTTATGTATCAGGTACTTGGCAAATCTTAGACAAAAACCAGAAGGTTGTCTTGTTTTCATACCAAAGAGTGTGAGCACCGTGAGGAAACCTGCCGAGAGGCGTATTCATTATGAATACACCTCATTCTCGGAGATTAAATGGCAATTCGTGTATCAATCACTCGTTGAGCTTTACCTTGTGAACGGGGGATATCCCCACAGTTGACGATGCTCACGCGGGTGCTGATCCCTACCATGGATTTAATACGGTGTTTGAGGTTGTGGCAGATATTACAGCGCTCATCGAATGTGAGTTGCTCAGGGTGTTTGAGCTCAACACGAACGGAGAGGTTATCCATATTGCCTTGGCGACCGATTTCCAACTGGTAGTGTGGAGATAACTCTTTGAATTGCATAATTTGCTCTTCAATTTGAGACGGGAAAACGTTCACGCCACGGATAATCATCATATCATCGGAGCGCCCCGTGATTTTTCCGATACTGCGCATCTGGCGATTTCCACCAGATTTTAGGTGAGTAAGGTCGCGGGTTCGGTAGCGGATCACTGGCATGGCTTCTTTTGTAAGGGTAGTGAACACTAACTCACCATGCTCCCCATGACCGAGGGTTTTTAGGCTATTTGGGCAGATAATTTCAGGGTAAAAGTGGTCTTCCCAGATAGTTGGACCGCTTTCGCCGGAGTCTGCGCACTCCATGGCAACGCCAGGTCCCATCACTTCAGATAAGCCATAAATATCTAAGGCTTTGATCCCCAAGCGAGTTTCAATTTCAGCTCTGAGGGATTCTGTCCACGGTTCTGCACCAAAGACACCAATTCTTAGTGAGCACTTACTAGCGTCTCCGCCCATGATTTTCTCAAGTTCGTCGATAATACTAAGGCAGTAAGATGGCGTTACCATGATGATATCGGGTTTAAAATCGACAATTAGCTGCGCTTGTTTCTCGGTTTGCCCGCCGGACATAGGAATAACTGCCGCGCCAAGGCGCTCAGCACCATAGTGCGCCCCGAGTCCGCCAGTAAATAGCCCGTAACCGTAAGCAACGTGGACTTTATCCCCGCGAGTGGCACCCGCAGAGCGCAGGCTACGAGCGATTAAATCCGCCCAGTTATCAATATCTTGTTGGGTATAACCGACAACCGTCGGACGCCCTGTGGTACCGGAAGAGGCGTGAATGCGGGTAATTTGTTCCATTGGCACAGCAAAGGTGTCGAATGGGTAATTTTCACGTAAATCTTGCTTAGTGGTATAGGGAAATTTTTCGATGTCGCTAAGCTGTTTAAAATCGTCAGGGTGTACGCCCGCGGCATCGAATTTTTTGCGGTACATTGGCACATTTTCGTATGCGTGAGTAAGTGTCCACTTCATTCGTGAGAACTGCAACGCCTCGATCTCATCGCGGGAAGCAAACTCGATCGGGTCGATATTATCGTGTTGTGTCATGCTCATAATTGCCAATCCTTATTATTATTGATACTTGCCTGAACAGGTGTAGGGGAGTCAGGCAGTTTTGTTATTCAGACGCGTTCAATAATCATTGCAATACCTTGACCCACACCGATGCACATGGTGCATAACCCGTAGCGACCTTGCTTGCGGTGCAGTTCATTCATGGCGGAAATCACCAAGCGAGACCCGCTCATACCCAGCGGATGCCCTAAGGAGATAGCCCCACCATTGGGGTTAACCTGTGGGGCGTCATCTGGCAGACCTAAGCCCCGTAATACAGCCAGTGCTTGAGCGGCAAAGGCTTCGTTAAGTTCAATCACATCCATTTGTTCGATAGTCAGCCCTGCCATTTTCAACACTTTTTGAGTGGCAGGCAGAGGGCCGATACCCATTAAACGCGGTTCGACGCCACAGGTGGCAGTGGCAATCACTCGCGCTCGTGGGGTTAATCCTTGCTGCTTGGCAACCGCTTCGGAGGCGATAATCAAGGCTGCGGCGCCATCATTGACTCCAGAAGCATTGCCTGCGGTGACGCTGCCATTTTCACGAAACGGTGTTTTTAGTTTTTGCAGCTGTTCGTGTGTGGTTTCAGGGCGTGGGTGCTCATCTTCAGTGACTTGCTTCTGTGCTTTGCGCAATGTCACGGTGACGGGAACAATCTCTTCGGCAAAGATACCTTTAAGGCGAGCCGCTTCGGTGCGCTGTTGGCTGCGCAGGGCAAAGGCATCTTGGTCTTCGCGGCTGATATTGTAGGTGTGCGCCACGTTTTCCGCGGTTTCTGGCATGGAGTCGGTGGAGAATTGCTGCTCCATTAATGGGTTGATAAACCGCCAGCCAATAGTGGTATCAAAAATTTGCGCTTGGCGAGAAAAGGCAGAATCTTGTTTTCCCATCACGAACGGCGCGCGGCTCATGGATTCTACACCACCGGCAATCATCAATCCCGATTCCCCTGCTTTGATACTGCGAGCGGCAAGAGCTATGGCATCTAAGCCAGAGCCACACAGGCGATTGATGGTGGTGCCGGAAACTGAAATTGGTAAGCCAGACAGTAGCCCCGCCATTCGCGCGACATTGCGGTTATCTTCCCCCGCTTGGTTGGCGCAACCGAGGATAATGTCATCGGTCAGGGTCCAGTCCAGTTGTGGGTTACGTGCCATCAATGCTTTAAGAGTGACGGCAGAAAGGTCATCGGGACGCAGTGAGGATAATGCGCCGCCATAGCGACCAATCGGGGTGCGAATACCATCGCAAATATAGGCGTCATTCATGAGGCTTCTCCAACTAAACGGTGACCTAAACGGTGGGAACGGCCTTGAAACAGCGCCAGTGGCTTGCCATCTTGGTTGATGATCTCTACTTCATACAGCCCGCTGCGCTTACCTTGGTGCTGCATTTTTGCGGTGGCAGTCAGTACATCCCCTTCAAAACCGGGGCGCAAAAAATCGATAGAGCACATAGAGGCGACGGCGGCATAACCTTGGCTGTTGCAGGCATAGGCAAACGCGGTATCTGCCAGACTAAACAACTGCCCGCCGTGGCAAGTTTTGTGCCCGTTCAACATGTTGGGCGTAACCACCATGGTGAGTTGCGCATAGCCTTCGGCCACATCTTCAATCACCATTCCCATGGCTTTGGCGCAAGTGTCATCGCGGTACATAGCATGTGCCGCTTGCTGAGCGAGGGTGACGTTGGGCAGTGAATTAATGTTGGGCAGTGAATTCATGGCAATGCCTCCAATGAGAGTGACTGAAAACCGGCGGCAAGCTGGCGGAGTAATGGGTTGGGGCGATAACGCGTGTCCCCATAGAAATCAGTTAAATGTTCAAGGGTATGCAAAATATGCGACCAACCGATTTGCGCGCCCCATGCTAATGGCCCTTTTGGGTAATTCACGCCGAAACGCATCGCCAGATCAGTATCTTGGGCGCTTGCGACACCCTTATTCACAACATCCAAAGCCTCATTACACAACATGGCAACGGTGCGTAGGGTTAACAGCGCAGGGTAGTCCGGCAGCACAATCACTTGCTTACCGAGGGACTGAAAAAAGGCAATCGCATCTTGGTTTTGCTGGTGGCTATTTTGTACTGCGCAACTGATAGCGATAGTGGTTGCCGCAACGTAGTTGGCGGATAAATCAAATTGCACTACGGGCTTATCAAGTTTTTGCGCAAGGGTGGATGTCATTTCACCATTTGTTAACATAATAATAACTCCGTTAACAACCAGTGAGGGTGACGGGCGCGTTTTTTGTTCAACTTCTTCGAGGCAGATCCCGTTTTGCTGTAAGAGTTGCTTAAGTTCAGGAAATATTTGCCAATTTCCATAGGCTTTGATGTCGAGCTGGCGAGGCTGTGTCACGGCAGGCGCAATATCGACCCGAGATGCGGATTTATTATGATCATCATGATTATCGGCGGTGTAATCATAAAATCCGCGACCTGATTTACGTCCTAGGTGCCCTGCTTGTACTAATGCCAATTGCGCAAAGGCGGTTTGGAAACGCGGGTCATAGCCAAATGCTTGGAACATGGATTCTGTCACGGCGTAATTAACATCATGCCCGATTAAATCGGTGAGCTGCAAAGGACCCATGGAAAAGCCTCCAGCATCACGCATGACACTGTCTAATGTGGCGGGGTTGCCCACTTGCTCTTCTAATGCGCGTAAGGCTTCTGCATAAAAAGGTCTTGCTACACGATTAACAATAAAGCCTGGCGTGGAGTGGCAAATCACCGGAATTTTATTGAATGACAGTGTCAGGGCTTTTAGGGTTTCAATCACGTTTTCCGCGGTTTCGAGCCCGCGGATCACTTCTACCAACTTCATCACGGGGGCAGGGTTAAAAAAGTGCAATCCAGCCAGACGTTCAGGGTGCTTGAGTACGCTGGCAATCGCCGTGATAGATAATGACGAGGTGTTGCTGGAAAAAATAGTATTTTCGCGGCAAATGTCTTCAAGTTCACTGAAAATAGCCTGCTTAATGGCAAGTTTCTCTGCGACGGCTTCAATCACTAAATCGGCGTCAGCAAGGGCGGCAAGGCTGTCGGCAACATGGAGGCGAGCAAGAGTTTCTTCCGTGCTTTTGGCGTCGGCTTTGCCTTGTTCAACCCGTTTGCGTAAACGGGTGGTGAGTGCCGCTAAAGATTGCTGCAACACTGGGGCGTTCACGTCAAAAATGTGCACTTGTAGACCCGCACTCGCAGCGACTTGCGCAATCCCAATGCCCATAGTGCCTGCGCCAATCACTGCGACATTTTGTATTGATGAGCTTAGTGAAGTCTTCATGGTTATTTCCCTTGAAACGTCGGCTCACGTTTATTTAAAAAAGCATCGACGCCTTCACGGTAATCATGGCTGCGCCCGCCTAAGCGCTGTAAATCTCGCTCTAAATTGAGCTGCTCATCAAGGGTATTGGTGGCGGCACTGTGAATCGCTTTTTTGATCAGCCCCAACCCATAGGTCGGTTGAGTTGCAAGGTGCTTCGCGAGGTTGTTGACGGTGGTGGCGAGTTGGTTATTTTCCGTGACTTGCCAAATCATGCCCCACTGCAATGCTTGCTCTGCGCTAATTTTATCCCCTAGCATCGCCATGCCCATAGCACGGGCACGACCGACTAATTGCGGTAAAAACCAGCTTCCACCGGAATCAGGCACCAGCCCGAGGCGGCAAAATGATTGAATAAAACTGGCACTTTTCGCGGCGATGACAATATCTCCCGCAAGGGCAATCGCCGCCCCCGCGCCTGCGGCAACGCCGTTCACGGCACAAATAATCGGTTTTGGTAATGCGACTAAACGGCGGATCAGCGGGTTGTAGTAAGTTTCGACGGAAAAGCCCAGATCAGGGGCTTCGGATCCGACAGCGACATTACGATCGTTCAGATCTTGCCCCGCACAGAATCCACGACCCGCGCCGGTGATCACTAAGCAACGGACGGTTTCGTCTCGTTCGGCGATTTTAATGGCCGCGCTTAGCTGGCGATGCATCTCATCGTTAAAGCTATTTAGACGGTCAGGGCGGTTTAAGGTAATCGTGAGCACCCCATCTTCCAGCGTTGTAAGGATCATCTCTTCGGTGATCACGGTGTCATTTATCATGATTAGCGTCCTGTAAATTGGGGGGATCGTTTTTCGAAAAAGGCGGCGATCCCCTCTTGGCGATCGTCCGTACCCGCAAGGCTGGCAAAATACTGGCGCTCCAGTTTTAAGCCTTCGGTCAGGTGAGTTTCTTGGGCGCTTACTAGCGCAGCTTTGGCGGCATTCACGGCTAAAGGCGCATGTCCTGCAATGCGTTTGGCGATGGCTTGAGCGCGTTCAAGGGTGAGTGCGTCCACGCACACTTCACTGACTAATCCGGCTTGTTTGGCTTGCTCAGCACTGAGGGTTTCTCCGGTGAGTACCATCTGCATGGCAAGGGATTTGCCCACTGCGCGAATTAGGCGCTGAGTACCGCCCGCACCGGGGATCATTCCAAGGGTAATTTCCGGTAGACCAAAGCGGGCGGATTCCCCCGCAATAATGATGTCGCTGACGAGCAGTAACTCGAACCCAGCCCCTAACGCGTAGCCATTGGCGGCACAAATAATCGGTTTGCTGATTTGCGCAAAGCGGCGCCAAACTTGCGGACGTTTATCGGTGATAGCGCTGGCAACGGTTTGCTGCTGAAGCTCTTTAAGATCAGCCCCTGCGGCAAAGAAACGCGGGTTGCCGGTGATGACGATAGCGCCGATATTGTCGTCGGTTTGCGCATGTTCAAGATGCTTAACCAGTAATTCAAGGCACGGTGTGCTCAGCGCGTTGCGCACATCGGGGCGATTAAGCGTCAGCGTCAGAACGCGATGATGTTGTTGAGATAAAATCCAATTATTTTCCATTGCTCATCCCTACACATCAAAGTCCAATACCACGCCATCCCCTTTTGGCCATGCTTGGCAGCTGAGGATATAACCGGCGGCGATTTGGTCAGGTTCGAGGCTGTAGTTCACCCCCATTTCCACTTCCCCTGAGCGCAGTTTGCATTTGCAGGTGGCGCATACGCCGCCTTTGCAGGCGTAAGGCAGGTCTGCTCCTTGGCGCAGTGCGGCATCGAGGATGCTGTCATCTTGCCCATCCATATTGATATTTAAGGTGCGCCCATCTAATTGAAGGGTGACTTGACGGTTTTCGCTGGTGGCAAGGGTCGGTTTGAATTTCGCGCCAGAGGTATTAAAGCGCTCAGTGTGAACACGCTCTTGCGCCATACCGTGATGAATTAAGGTTTCTTGAACCTCATCCATCATGGACTCTGGACCACAAATGAAAGCGCGGTCGAATTGGCTAAAATTGAGCAGGGATTTCCCTAAGGCACTAAGTTGTTGCGCATCAATACGCCCACTAAGTAACGCGCTTTCTTGCGGCTCTTGGCTAAACAGATACAGCACTTGAAAACGGGTGGCAAAGCGGTTTTTTAAGTCAGCAATGGCTTCTTTGAACATCACTGAGCGGCTATTGCGATTACCGTAAATCAGCACAAAGCGGCTATTTGGCTCGGTTTGCAACGTAGTTTTGATGATGGATAACAGCGGGGTAATACCCGAACCTGCCGCCACGGCTAAATAGCGCCCTTGTTGCTGGCTATCGGGCTGGTAGCCAAATTGCCCTTGGGGGATCATCACTTCTAAGCTATCCCCAACATTCAGCTGTTGGTTGATAAAGTTAGAAAATCGCCCTTCGTAGATAGCCTTAACGCCAATTTTTAGCCCGTTTTCATCGGGGGCGCTACAAATGGAGTAGCAGCGACGAAGATTTTCGCCATTAATCGCGGCTTTTAGCGTCAAATGTTGACCTGGGCGGTAACGATACTGCGCTTGCAGAGATTCAGGAATATGAAAAGTGACCGCCACGGCATCGGGCGTGTCACGGTCAATAGCGGCAATACTTAAACGGTGAAAGACAGTCATGAGTGTGCCCTTAAATACATTTAAAGTAATCAAACGGTTCTAAGCATTCATTGCAGCGATACAGCGCTTTGCAGGCGGTAGAGCCAAACTCGCTAATTTTTTCCGTCTTTTCGCTGTCACAACGAGGGCAACAAATTGCCCCCGTATGTTCAGGATGCTCACAGGCGGTGCCTTGTGGGGGGGCAATACCAAATTCACGTAAGCGCCGTTTGGCATCTTGGTTCATCCAGTCCGTCGTCCATGCGGGGGTTAATACCACTTCTACATCCACAGGTGAGAAACCCGCGCTATCGAGAACCATTTTGATTTCATTGATTAAAAATTCGGTGGCAGGGCAGCCTGAATAGGTTGGGGTAAACCCAATTTGCCAGCCTTGTTCGGTCGGCTTCACATGGCGCACCATACCAAGATCAGTAATAGACAGAGCCGGCAATTCAGGGTCAGGGATCTGCTGAAGCTGCTGCCAGATCTGATGAATATCGGGGGATTGAAGTTGCATTCTCTGTTCCATCACTATCACCACTGGCTGTTGGGGTAAGCGCGTTGCACAAATTGCAGCTGCGTGAGAATTAAACCGAGGTGCTCAGTGTGGCTGCCTTGTTTGCCACCTAATCGATAAGCAGCTTGCTCAGGTAGGCTGAGAGTGGCTTCTTCAAAGATTTCGTTCACAGTTTGTAGCCAAGCATTGCGCAGTGTGCGCGGATCAACGGCAATACCCGCCTCGCTTAACGTAATTTCAATTTCATCCGCATGGAACAATTCGCCCGTAAAGCGCCATAATCGGTTGATAGATTGCTGCAATTTCTGCTGGCTCAGTGCGGTGCCATCCCCTAATCGAATCATCCAGCCACGGCTAAAACGCAGGTGGTATAGGGCTTCTTTAAGGGATTTTGCGGCAATGGCGGCGAGCTGCGGGTCGCGGCTATGGGTCAGTGCGCTGTAAAGCGGCACATGGTAGGCATCGATAAAAAACTGGCGCACGAGGGTATCGTTGAAGCCATCATTGGGTTGCTCAACAAGCAACAAATTGCTGAATTCACGCTCATCACGCAGGTAAGCCAGCTTATCTTCGTTGTAACCCGCGCCTTTCAGTTCAGCGGCATAGCTGAGGAAATTGCGCGCTTGTCCCAGTAAATCTAAGCCGATGTTCGACAGCGCAAGGTCGATTTCGATTTCTGGAGCATGACCACACCACTCACATAGGCGCTGTGCCAGAATCAGTGGGGTGTCTCCGAGACGTAACACATAATGTTGGAGCTGCTGTTTTTCGGTCATTTCAAGCTCCTTACATGTTTTTGATGCCATCAGGGATGGTGTAAAAAGTTGGGTGGCGGTAAACCTTGCTGTCCGCAGGGTCAAAAAATTGCTCTTTTTCATCAGGTTGAGAGGCGATCAAATGGGCAGCTTTGACGACCCAAATGGAGCAACCTTCACTACGGCGAGTGTAAGCATCGCGAGCATTTTCCAGCGCCATTTGGTCATCGGCGGCGTGCAAACTTCCCACATGGCGATGGGCTAAACCTTGTTTACTGCGAACAAACACTTCATACAGTGGCCAATCTTGATTGTTCATTGTCTTTTCCTTATTGGTGGCTAAGCCGCAGATTTAATGGCTTTTTGTTTTTGACTGTGAGCCATTGCGCCTTCGCGCACCCAAGCTCCTTCTTCCCAACCTTTGCGCTTCGCATCAAGGCGTTCTTGGTTGCAGATCCCTTGCCCTTTAATCACTTGGTAGAACTCTTCCCAATCAATCTCACCAAAACGGTAGTGACCTAGCGCGTCATCCCAGTGCAGGTCAGGGTCGGGGATGGTCATGCCGAGGGCTTCCACCTGCGGTACTGTGTTATCCACAAATTTCTGGCGCAGCTCGTCATTACTGAAGCGCTTGATTTTCCACGCCATACTTTGCGCGCTATGAGGGGAGTCAGAATCATTCGGACCAAACATCATTAATACTGGCCACCAAAAGCGGTTGATAGAGTCTTGCAACATGGCTTTTTGCTCGTCGGTGCCTTCAGCCAATGCCATGACAGCTTCATAACCTTGGCGTTGGTGAAAACTCTCCTCTTTGCAAATTTTCACCATCGCACGGGCATAAGGCCCATAAGAGGCACGGCACAGTGCCACTTGGTTGACAATTGCTGCGCCATCAACCAGCCAGCCAATCACGCCCACATCCGCCCAATTGAGCGTCGGATAATTGAAAATGGAGGAGTATTTCATCTTTTCGTCGAGCATCTTTTGGTAGATGTCTTGGCGAGTGCACCCCAAGGTTTCTGCGGCGCTATAGAGGTATAAACCGTGCCCCGCTTCATCTTGAATTTTTGCTAGCAGAACGGCCTTACGGCGTAGGGTTGGAGCGCGAGTGAGCCAATTGGCTTCCGGCAGCATGCCAATCACTTCTGAATGGGCGTGCTGCCCAATCTGGCGAATGAGGTTTTGTCGGTAAGCATCGGGCATCCAATCTTTGGGCTCGATGGCGATGTCAGCTTCGATTTTGGCATCGAAGTGGATTTTATTTTGCTCGTTCATTGTTATCTTCCGTTAAAGTGATTCATAAAAATTAAGTTAATATAAAAATATGAAACACATTTATTTAACATTAATGCTAGGAATGGTTAACAATAAGATCAATGCTGTTTGTAGGGTTTTTGCGATTCACCTCACAAGTAATTAAACTATGTTCATATAAATCAATGTGATGAAGTCATCGTTTTTTGTGTGATTCTTTCCCTAAATACTCAAATTAACTCTACTTGTATTTTATTTGTTAAATTTAGATTGGCATCTATGATTGTTTATGTGATACATATTTAACATCTAAAAATGGTTTATTGTCGTTTTTCTGGAGATGGAACATGCAACATTTAACAAGTTACATTATGGGGAAGTGGGCAACGGGAGCAGGGGAAGGTCGTCCGATTTTTCATGCACTAACCAATGAAGCACTCTATGCAGTGACCTCTGAAGGGCTGCCATTAGCGCAAAGCCTACAATACGGGCGTGATGTCGGTGGCGAGGCGCTAGGAAAATTAACGTTTCAACAGCGTGGAGAGATGCTTAAAGCAGTTGCTCGACATTTGCTTGCCCATAAAGAGGCGTTATATGTCATTTCTGCCCAGACAGGCGCCACTAAATCAGACAGTTGGGTAGATATTGAAGGGGGAATCGGCACCCTATTTTCCTACGCGGGTCTGGCAAGCCGTGAGCTGCCGGATGATACTGTGTGGTCAGAAGACGAGATGATCCCGCTATCAAAACAGGGGCAGTTTGTTGCCCGCCATATTTTGACGTCGCGCCGTGGCGTGGCTTTGCACATCAATGCGTTCAACTTTCCGTGCTGGGGTATGCTAGAAAAACTGGCGCCAACGTGGCTAGCGGGAATGCCTGCCATTATCAAACCCGCCACTGCATCCGCGCAACTGACTCACGCGATGGTGAAGTTGATGATGGAGAGCGGGTTAGTTCCCGAAGGGGCGATTCAATTAATTTGTGGCGGCGTTGGGGATATGTTCGACCACTTGGATTTCGAAGATGTGGTGACCTTTACCGGCTCAGCAGGAACTGGACAAAAACTCAAATCTCACCCACGTATTAATCAAAAATCTGTGCCTTTTACCATGGAAGCGGACTCATTAAACTGCGCCATTTTAGGTTTGGATGTTCAGCCTGAACAACCAGAATTTGCGCTGTTTATCAAAGAAGTGGTCAATGAAATGACCATGAAAGCAGGGCAAAAATGTACTTCTATCCGCCGGATTATCGTCCCGAAAACTCAGTTGGAAAATGTGAAAAATGCCCTACTAAAACGCATCTCGAACGTCACGGTGGGCGATCCTGCCGTGGAAGGGGTTCGAATGGGGGCATTGATTAACCTTGAACAACGCCGAGACGTGCAGGACAAAGTGAATTATCTGCTCGCAAATGGCTGCGAACGCTTATGTGGTGGTAGCTTTGCTAATATGCAGGTGGTAGGTGGCGATAGCGAAAAAGGGGCATTTTTCCCACCGACATTGCTGTACTGTGCCGAGCCATTTGTGCATCAAGCGGTACACGAAACCGAAGCGTTTGGTCCCGTGGCGACATTAATGAGTTATGACGGGTTAGATCAAGCGGTGCAATTGGCGGCGCTAGGAGGCGGAAGCTTAGTCGGTTCGCTGGTGACTGCCGATAGCCAAGTAGCGCAGACGGCGATCCGCGCAACGGCACGGGCGCATGGGCGGATGTTTATTCTGGATGAAGCGGCATCAAAAGAATCCACAGGGCACGGCTCACCTTTGCCAATGTTGGTACATGGTGGACCGGGGCGTGCCGGGGGCGGTGAAGAGCTGGGCGGCTTGCGAGCAGTAAAACATTATATGCAGCGCACGGCACTGCAAGGCAGCCCATCCATGTTGACTGCGATTAGTAAGCAGTGGATGCGCGGCGCTGAGGCTATTGCTGATGTGGTGCACCCGTTCCGTAAATATTTCGAAGAGTTAGTGATTGGCGACACGTTACTGACCGCGAGACGCACAGTAACTGAAGCGGATATTGTGAATTTTGCCTGTCTCAGCGGGGATAATTTCTATGTGCATGTGGATAAACTTGGCGCCGAGCAATCGATGTTTGGCGAGCGCATCGCCCACGGTTATTTTGTGGTATCAGCAGCGGCGGGGCTGTTTGTGGATGCGGGAGTTGGGCCTGTTATCGCTAATTATGGGATGGAAAACTTGCGTTTTATCGAGCCAGTCAAAATTGGCGATACCATCCA
The DNA here is from genome assembly GCF_018257375.1 of Providencia sp. JGM181. Classification (NCBI taxonomy): domain Bacteria; kingdom Pseudomonadati; phylum Pseudomonadota; class Gammaproteobacteria; order Enterobacterales; family Morganellaceae; genus Providencia; species Providencia sp. JGM181. Next base: position 44,915 of record NZ_JAERJY010000007.1, read on the forward strand.
AGTGCGCTTAACGTGCAAGAAAAAGATCAAAAAAGCCCAGAAAAAAGCCGAAGATAAGCCAAATGGGGTTATCGAGTGGGATGTCCAAGTGTTTAATCAGCACAACGATATCGTGGCGCTATACAGTATTTTAACGCTGGTGGAGCGTCGCCACGGGGATTTTTGATGCTGTGGTAGAGGGCAAAGTTATCAGAGAGGGCAAAATGCCCTTTCTGTTTTCGTTGGCTGGAAGCAACAGAAATTCATTGCTATAGTTGTATGACTGAGTAATACAATGCGATGACAGGTGAGTTTATGGCGAGAGTAACAAGTGTGACATTGGGGGAGCACTTCAACCGTTTTATTGGCGATATGATCCAGTCTGGTCGCTATGGCAATACATCAGAAGTGATAAGGGACGCATTGCGTATGATGGAAGAGAGAGAGCAACGGCTTGAATATGTGAGAAAAATGGTATTGGATGGACTGAATTCACCGGAAAGTGAAAGCAGCATGGATGACATTTTTGCCAGAGCGGAAAAGGATTTAAATGTATAAAATTTCTCAAATTGCGGAAGAAGATATTTATCAAATTGCTCGTTACACAATACGGCAGTTCGGTGTTAATCAGGCGAAAAAATATCACAATGAATTAAAAAAAACGTTTGAGTTACTGGCTAGTTCGCCATGGATAGGTAAAGAGTGTCATTGGGTATGTAAAGGGATGAGGCGATTTGAGTTTAAAAAACATTCCATATATTACATGCCCCAGACCCCATTTATTTTTATCTCCCGCGTTATTCATCAATCTGTGGATGTCGATGAATTGGATTTTGCTGAGTAAATTTTAACGGGATAAGAGAAGGCAAAAATGCCCTCTCCATTGAAACTATTTTTGAATAAATTGCGCTTGGTTCAGTTGGCTGAGTGCGGTATTCACACTAAAAATTTGCCCGCTCACTTCTGGTACGCCAAAGGATTTGAGCCGCGCACTGTGCATTTCGAGATACGCTTGCGCATCGGCTTGGTTAGCAAATAAGTAAATGCCCCCTGCCCTTTGGGTCTGTTGGTTTTCAGTCCAAATCTTCCAAATAAACCCCGGCTCTTGGTTAATGGATTGCGCTAATCCCTCCATTGCCGCCGTCATCTCTTCACCCCATGGGCCTTGGTATGGGAAATCAACCTGTAAAATTACCTGCATTATTGCCTCCTATTGTTGTTGTCTGGTTATCATAACCAGTAATTTTTATTTAGGATTGATCAAATTGGGGATTGGGGGAATGAATTTTATTTATTCTGCTTCCCTGCCTCAAACGCTTCTAACGTCATCAACCTTGCTTGCTTATGGTCAACAATGGGCGTTGGATAATTCAGAGAGACTTGGTGAGATTCAGCCCATGTGTGGGGTTCGTGAATAAACTTCTCGGGAACATCGCGAAGTTCGGGGAGCCACTCGCGGATAAACGTGCCTTGTGGGTCGAATTTTTTCCCTTGGGTGGTTGGGTTAAAAATTCGGAACCACGGCGAGGCATCAACCCCCGTTGACGCTGACCATTGCCAGCCGCCGTTATTCGCCGCCAAAGTGCCATCGATTAACTGGCTCATAAAGTAGCGTTCGCCTTTACGCCAATCGACCAGCAAATCTTTGACTAAAAAACTTGCCACAATCATCCGTAGCCGGTTATGCATCCAGCCCGTTTGATTGAGTTGGCGCATGGCTGCATCTACTATCGGGTAGCCTGTTTGCCCGTTTTTCCATGCGGTAAATCCGGTTTCATCGGGGTTCCATTGAATATGCTGCGTCCATTCAATAAATGGTTGGTGACGACAAAGGCGCGGAAAAGCGACCAATAGATGATTATAAAATTCTCGCCAAATTAATTCATTTAGCCAGCTAAAACCGCCACTTTCTTGTGAGTCAAAAACCTGCGGGTTTTCTGCCAATAAGCGATTCACACATTGTCGAGGCGAAAGCACCCCAAGGGCTAAATAGGGGGATAATTGGCTAGTACCATCAATGGCGGGAATATCTCGGTCGCGTTGGTAATCTTGTACGCGCTCGCTGCAAAATTGCCGTAACTTCGCTAATGCAGCTTGTTCTCCGGCAATAAATTGCGGTGAAATTTCAACAGGTTGGTGAGCAAAAAGTGGAGGTGTATTTTCAACGGCTAATGCCGCCCCCCGTGATTTGGGGGCGGGAAACGAGCGAAAATCACTCATCATCAATTGGCTCAAAAAGGCGCGGCGAAACGGGGTATAGACTTGGTACATATCCCCTTTTTGCGTCGTCACTGAACCTGGCGGAAGTAATAGCGCATCATCATAGGTGAAAATATTCAGATGTTGCGCTTGCTGGCGTAACTGTTCATCTCGCAAGCGTTCATTTAACTCGTACTGGTGATTGAAATATAACCCTGTGGCATTTTGCTGTTGGGCAAAATCCAGCAACCATTTCACGGAATCCGCAAAGGTCGCAGTGGTATGGCAAATCAGGGGAATACCTCGTTTCGCTAAAGCGTGTTGTAGTTCCACAAGGTTTTGATGTAAGAAGGCAATTTGCCTTGGTGATACGTTGTGAGTTGCCCACTGTTCTGGCGTCGCAGTATAGACGCCAATCACAGTGGCAGTAGGATCCTCACAAGCAAAGGTAAGCGCTTTATTATCGGTGACTCGTAGATCGTTGCGAAACCAAACTAAGTGACAAGCCGACATCGCTTTCCTCGCTATTTTTTAAGGGTTAATCTAATTTTGGGTGCTGGTTGATTAGCGATTGACGCTGTTTTTCCAGCTCAGCAATTTGTTGTTCGATATCTTCAACTTTCTGTTCGATATTGTCAAAATGCTCACTCAAAATTTCTTTTGCTTCCGCTTTATCTGAGGCTGCAGGCGTTGCACCACGTAGTGGCTTATTAGCTGTTTCTGGCATTCTAATACCGGTATACAGACCAATTAATGCAATGACTATCAGATAATATGCAGGCATATACAAGTCATTAGTCGCTTCAACTAACCATGCCGCCGCTGTTGGTGTTGCACCCGCAATTAATACCGAGATATTAAAAGCGATGGCTAATGCGCTATAACGAATATGGGTAGGGAAAATAGCCGGTAAAATCGATGCCATCACCCCTGTAAAGCAGTTGAGTAATACCGCAAGAATCAACAATCCGACAAAAATTAAGCCAACAGAGCCGCTATTAATCATCATAAATGCGGGGTAAGCCAACACAATTAACCCCACGCTGCCCATGATAACGAAAGGTCGGCGACCAATTTTGTCACTGGCTAAACCAATGATTGGCTGTACAAACAGCATACCAATCATAATGGCGATAATAATCAACACGCCGTGGTCGGTTGAGTAGTTCAAATTATGGGACAAATAGCTCGGCATATAGGTCAGCAGCATATAGTACGTCACGTTAGTGGCGATAACTAAGCCGACACAAATCATCAAGCTTTTCCAATATTTAGATGCAACTTCACGGAAAGAGACTTTCGGTGGATTCTGGATATTGGCTTTGTCTTGCTGCTCTAAACTTTCAATATGTTGCTGGAATGCAGGGGTTTCTTCCAATGAATGACGTAAATAGAGACCGATAATACCTAGCGGTAAGGCTAAGAAGAACGGAATTCTCCATCCCCAATCGTGGAAGTTAGCTTCACCGACAAGGCTTGAAATCAGCACGACGACACCCGCACCCATCACAAAACCTGCGATAGAACCGAAGTCTAACCAGCTGCCCATAAAGCCACGTTTACGGTCTGGGGAATACTCAGCAACAAAGATAGCAGCACCAGAGTATTCACCACCCACGGAGAAACCTTGAGCCAGTTTAGCGAGCAGTAATAAGATAGGCGCCCAAATACCAATTCTCTCGTATGATGGGATCAGACCGATACAGAAGGTACTGATTGCCATAATAATAATGGTCATGGACAACACTTTTTGTCGGCCGTATTTATCTCCGAGAATACCGAAGACAACGCCCCCAAGGGGTCTAACCAAGAAAGGCACGGAGAAAGTGGCTAACGCCGCAATCATCTGAACGCTCGGTGATGCGTCCGGAAAGAAGACTTGACCCAGTACATAGGCTAAGAAGCCGTAAACACCGAAGTCGAACCATTCCATCGCATTACCCAGCGAAGCCGCTGTGATTGCTTTTTTCAATTTTCCATCATCAATAATTGTAATGTCGTTGATATTTAATGGTTTTTCTTTTTTCTTTCTGATCTTCATGGAACCATCCTCTTATTTGAATTTTAAGATGTGGGTTTCCCGATCCGATTTGCTCGGACAATCTGCAAATAATGAAAATTAGTATGGATAATTAAATGCAGTATCTAAACTAATTGAATGGAGAGTAACGAATAAGCTATTTAATGTTACAGCAAAATAACTATATCAATAATGCAGGGGTAGATTG
>NZ_JAERJY010000080.1:0-15544 GCF_018257375.1 Providencia sp. JGM181
GTATTGGAAAATAAAAACTAGAATATTATGCTAACAGTAATTCCATTTTGTTCTCTTGAGGGGTTCTATGAAAGTTCTCGTTTTAGGTGCTGGCGTTATTGGTGTTACCACTGCGTGGTATCTAGCGCAAGAAGGGCATGAAGTTTGCGTCATTGATAGACAGCTTGATGTGGCTGAAGAAACCAGTGCAGGTAATGCTGGGCAAATATCTCCAGGGTATGCAACCCCGTGGGGTGCGCCGGGGATCCCTCTTAAAGCCGTAAAATGGATGTTTGAAAAACATGCTCCTTTAGCGATCAAACCCGATGGTAGCCTATTCCAATTACGCTGGATGTGGCAAATGCTGAAAAACTGCGACATGCAGCACTACACCATGAACAAAAGCCGTATGGTGCGAATTGCAGAATATAGCCGTGATTGTATTCGCCAACTTAGAGCAGATACAGGGATTGGCTATGAAGGGCGCCAAGGCGGTACGTTACAATTGTTTAGAACCGCAAAACAGTTTGATAATGCAGCCAATGATATTGCGGTTTTACAGCAAGAAGGTGTGCCATACGAATTACTGACCTCAGAACAGCTCATTACGGCTGAACCTGCATTGGCTTTTGTAAAACATAAGCTGACAGGGGGGCTGCGCTTACCCAATGATGAAACGGGTGATTGCCAGCAATTTACTAAAAAACTGGCAAAAATGGCGGAGCAAGCTGGGGTAACATTCCGTTTTGGTTGTCATGTGGAACAAATTTTGACGGATGGCAAGCGCATTAGCGGCATTAAGGTCGACGGCGAGATTTTGCTGGCGGATCAGTATGTCGTTGCAATGGGGTCATATTCCACTCAGATATTGCAGCAATTGGTGAAAATTCCAGTTTACCCTCTGAAAGGCTACTCATTGACGATGCCAATCATCGATGAATCACGCGCCCCTGTTTCTACAGTGCTGGACGAAACCTACAAAATTGCAGTAACACGCTTTGATCAGCGTATTCGCGTCGGGGGAATGGCGGAAGTGGTTGGTTTTAATCTTGATGTACTGAAAAAACGCTGTGAAACCCTGAAAATGGTGGTGCAAGATCTCTATCAAGGTGGTGGAGATATTAGCCAAGCGCAATTTTGGACAGGACTGCGTCCAATGACACCGGACGGCACCCCGATTGTCGGACCGACAGAATTTAGCAATTTATATTTGAATACGGGACATGGAACCTTAGGTTGGACAATGGCTTGCGGCTCTGGCAAATTGTTGGCTGACTTAATTTCAGGGAATACGCCAGATATTGCGGCGGATGATTTATCGGTATTTAGATATACCGATGGTTTTAACACAAAATTAGTCAATACTGGTCATTTATCGCCTGCGCGTTAATTGAGCGACGTAAAATATCAATAATAAGGAATCGCAATGCCACGCCCAATTCGTGCTGTCATTCATCAACATAATTTAGAACACAATTTAGCGGTGATCCGCCAGAAAATCGGCCAAGCGAAGGTCTGGTCAGTCATGAAAGCGGATGGTTATGGTCATGGTATTAAACGAATTTGGCGTGGGCTAAAAGACTCTGATGGTTTTGCTGTTTTAGATCTCCATGAAGCCATTTTATTGCGAAATGAAGGGTGGAAGGGACCCATTCTATTATTGGAGGGGTTCTTCCAAGCGGAGGATCTGGCTGTTATTGACCAGTATCAGTTAACAACCAGCATACACAGCCGCTGGCAGTTAGCCGCCATTGAACAAGCTTCACTGAGCAAACCTATTTCTGTGTATATTAAGCTCAATAGCGGGATGAATCGCCTAGGTTTTTCGGTAGATGAGTATGCGGATATTGTGTCTCAACTGAGCCAAATGGAAAATGTTGCTGATGTGACGCTAATGAGCCATTTTGCAAATTCAGATTTGGTTGAAGGAACTCAAGCGCCGTTAGCGAAAATTCAGCAATTTTCAAAGCTATCACTGCCGATCTGCATTGCGAATTCGGGGGCAGTTTTATGGCATAAAAACACCCATTATGATTGGGTTCGGGCTGGAATTGTGCTGTATGGCGCATCTCCGAGTGGCAAATGGGGCGATATTGCTGAATATGGTTTAAAAGCGGTGATGACGCTGCAATCGGAAATTATTGCAGTCCATGATATTGAAGCGGGTCAATCCATTGGTTACGGTAGCAAATTTACGTCAGAAAAACCGATGCGTATCGCGACGGTCGCCTGTGGTTATGCGGATGGGTACCCTCGTCATGCGCCAACTGGAACGCCTGTTTGGTGTCAGGGGCAGCGTTGTGCGTTGTTAGGTGCGGTTTCCATGGATATGCTAACGATCGATATTAGCGATTGTCCTGACGCGGCTATTGGCTCTCAAGTAGAGCTGTGGGGCGAAAACTTACCTGTTGATGATGTGGCACAATCGGCAGGCACAATCGGTTACGAATTATTATGTGCATTAGGACGTCGCGTACCTATTGATTTTTAATGAAAAAGGCCCTTATTCATTCACTTGGCTTATATTCTTGATTGAGAAAGATAGACAATCAAAGTAATTTAGCTTTAAATGTGAAGCATCTCATTAACGTGGGTGAAATTTCCCACGTTATTCATTGTTTATTGTTAACTTCATCTGAATAATTTGGGTTTAATTTAAAATGTCTAAAACAATCAAAATGACCACACTTGCCATTGCGTTAAGTGCGGTTTCAAGTGCTGCGTTTGCTGGAACTTGGTCTGTTGGAGGTTCTGTATTAGCGCAAGCAACACCGTATAAAGGCATCAAAACGAGCGACTATATTTCGCCTGTTCCCGTTGTAAATTATGAAAGTGAAAATTTTTACTTCCGTACTTTAGCTGTAGGTTATTACCTCTGGAATGATAAAGTTGACCAGTTGTCTTTAGATGCATACTACTACCCACATTTCTTTAAACCAAAAGATAATGATGATGCTGACATGCGTAAGCTGGATCGTCGTCGCGATACTGTGATGGGTGGCTTTACTTACCGTCATAATGCTGACTGGGGTACATTGCGTTTCAATGGCTCTCTCGACATGTTATGGGAAAGCGAAGGGATGCGTGCAGAAGCAGCTTACCTGTATGCATTTAAAGGTGATAACTGGTCTTTAACGCCAGGTGTAGGTATCAAGTGGGATAGCGCGAAACTGAATCGTTATGAGTTCGGTGTGACATCCAAAGAATCTGCCAACAGCGGATTAAAGCGTTATGAACCAAACTCAAGCTGGACACCGTATGTGGAGCTGTCAGCTAATTATAAAATGACAGACAGCTGGTCTCTGTTTGCGCTAGGTCGTGTTGATAAACTGTCTAGCGAAGTAAAAGACAGCCCAATGGTCAATAAATCTTATTCAGCGATTATGTGGAGCGGTGTGACTTACACCTTCTAATTCATATTCTGGAATAGAATAAAAAACCCCAAAATGGCTAGGCTGTTTTGGGGTTTTATTTTGCATTTATTCTTACGCTTATTTTTCGCTTGGTTATTCTTGCTGTGGCTGCGGTTTATTTTCGCGACATACCATCACGAGAGAAAGGCGAGAAGGGCTTTGCGCTTCAGATTTCATTGGCATATGAATACGAGCCGTTTCCACACAAACCATCTGTTTGTAACCATTATTAGGCATATCTTGCATGCTGCACGATAATTCTGCCCAAGGGTTCCAGCACACCACATCACTGTGATGATAATGATGTAACTCAATGGTGCGATTCCAGCCATCATCACGTAGCAAGCTGTATTCTTCTGGCTCGGTGTATATGTGGTCAGTGTGCTTATTAAATTTCAGCGGCTCTGAAATATAAGCTTCTCTGTCAGCCACTTTATCAATGTAATGTCCACCAAGACCATAAACGGTGGCTTTCTGGATATCACTGATATTGAAATAGCTGTGTAATGCGGCAGTAGCCTCGAAGTCACCGTAACTTTCTAATTCAAGCTCGCAGGTTTCCCCGAGCTTCATTCGTAAAATCAGCGTGAACTCATGTGGCCAGAGTTTGCGGGTGTATTCGTTGTCCGTCAGGGTAAAGGTGAGGATCACGCCACAATCATGTTCATTATGAGCTGTAAATTGCCAAGGTAAGATACGGGCAAATCCGTGACTAGGGCTGTTTACAGGACCAAACCATGGCCAGCAAATAGGAATACCACCACGAATGGCAACCCCTTCTTTAAATGCACTTTCAGGGCTTAGCCAAAGACAGGGTTTTTGACCTGCGGGTTGCCAGTCAATTAAGTGGGCACCTTGTAAGCTCACAGCACCACGCACTTTTGGATGCGAAATGACGATCAGTGGTAAATCCCCAAGTTGACGTTGGGTAATGTAAGGGGAAATTTGTTTGATAACAGGTAAAGCAAAAATTTTATCATGCATTGTCTTGCGCCTGTGGTTGTTGGTCCATCATCACGACCTAAATCAGCGACTATAAATAGAACAGCGCCTATAAATAGGGCAGTAACTAGAAATAACAATATAACAAACTCACGATACTGCAAGTGGCATTGAATGGAGTGGGGGACGCAGCTTGGAGTATATTGAGCTGAGCTTTAATTTTGAATGTATGAAAGATACAAAAGAGCCGCCAAAAGGCGGCTCAGTCACACTGATTACTTAACAACTCTTATTTAGAGATGTGAGCGATCAGGTCTAGAACTTTGTTAGAGTAGCCAGTTTCGTTATCATACCAAGAAACCAGTTTCACAAAGTTGTCGTTCAGAGCGATACCTGCTTTAGCATCAAATACTGAAGTCAGTTTTTCGCCGTTGAAATCGGTAGATACAACGTCGTCTTCAGTGTAACCCAGAACGCCTTTCAGCTCGCCTTCTGCTGCTTCTTTGATAGCGTCACAGATTTGTGCGTAAGTTGCTGGTTTTGCCAGACGTGCAGTCAGGTCAACAACAGAAACGTTAGGAGTTGGAACACGGAAAGACATACCAGTCAGTTTACCGTTCAGCTCAGGAATAACTTTACCTACAGCTTTAGCAGCACCAGTTGAAGATGGGATGATGTTCTGAGAAGCACCACGACCACCACGCCAGTCTTTGTGAGATGGACCATCAACAGTTTTTTGAGTTGCTGTGGTTGCGTGAACAGTTGTCATCAGACCTTCAACGATACCAAATTTGTCGTTGATAACTTTAGCCAGTGGAGCTAAGCAGTTAGTTGTGCAAGATGCGTTAGAAACGATTTCTTGACCTGCGTAAGCTTTGTGGTTAACGCCCATAACAAACATTGGAGTGTCATCTTTAGAAGGACCAGTTAACACAACTTTCTTCGCGCCTGCTTGGATGTGTTTACGAGCAGTCTCGTCAGTCAGGAAGATACCAGTTGCTTCAGCAACAACATCAACACCGACTTCGTTCCATTTCAGGTTTGCAGGATCTTTCTCTGCTGTAACACGGATTTTTTTACCGTTAACAACTAAGTGACCATCTTTAACTTCAACAGTACCGTTGAAACGACCGTGAGTTGAGTCGTATTTCAACATGTATGCCATGTACTCTGCATCGAGCAGGTCGTTGATAGCAACGATTTCGATGTCAGAACGCTCTTGTGCAGCACGGAAAACGATACGGCCGATACGACCAAAACCATTAATACCTACTTTGATAGTCATAGTATTTCCACCAGCTATTTTATTTCGTGAATTAAGATGTACTTAAAGTTACCAAAACCTTGCCAGCCGTCAAGCGGAATCGTGTCAATTATTGAAAAAAATCAATTCTGATACCACTATCTGCATATTTGTCAGTCACTTCAGCAGCAAATACAGCCGCACGTATTATCGGGATTGTTCAGCATAATGAAACCATCCATCAGTGATATATGTGAGGCTCATCACAAATCAAACCGTAAAGTTCTAACCTTAATAGTCTAGAATAGTTTTCCACTGAGCGTTGTTAAGTTTTTGTTGCTTGAAATGGATGCAAAATCGTTTTAATGCGCATCTTTTTGAAAAAAAGTAGGTAATCAATGTCGAATAAAGATAAGCAAGCTATTGATTTATCAAAGCTTAACCAAGTCCAGCTGCATGTTACACAACACGCTGGCACAGAGCCCCCGTTTAGCGGCCAATTATTGCATAACCGTAAAGATGGCGTGTATGAATGCCTCTGTTGTGGAACCCCTTTATTCCTTTCTGAGACCAAATTTGATGCAGGCTGCGGATGGCCGAGTTTCTTTCAACCGATTGATGAAAGTTTGATAAAATTTATCGAAGATTTTTCTCACGGTATGCATCGAATAGAAGTGCGTTGTGGTAATTGCAATGCGCATCTTGGGCATGTATTTCCTGATGGCCCACAACCAACAGGACAGCGTTACTGCATAAATTCAGCATCGCTAAGTTTTACGGATGACCAAACGGGTGAAAAGACCCTAGGATAACGTGCTGAAGCTTGCTGAAGTGTCAAAATACATTTGGCAATAACGATTCAGCTAGTTATTCAAAATACACTATAGATATAACACCGCAAGAATAATTATCGAGATTGCCACTAGATTGATGTGATGAGGCGTAACGTGAGCGTAGAAATGGATGCACAACAAATAGATCAATTGCTGTCTGTCATGACCCCTGAAATTTACCAGCGTTTAGTGACTGCAGTGGAGTTAGGTAAATGGCCAGATGGTGTGGCATTAACGCCAGAGCAGAAAGAAAATACTTTGCAGATGGTGATGCTATGGCAGTCACGCCATAACCATGATGCGGAACACATGACGGTCGGTACTGACGGTCAAATTACCATGAAGAGCAAGCAAGAGTTAAAAGCGCTTTTCCAAGGGAATAGACTTGCGACATTGAAACCGCAGGATAACGACTAAGTCAGTATCTCGCCCCGTCAGCTAACGGGGCGAATTTCAAACCTATATCATGGCTAGTTACTACAGCATTCTAGCGGGATGATGTGATTAGACTAGCCCCCGCACTCTGCATTTCCGCTAAAGCCTTCTGGCTATCTTCAGGGGCTAAATTAACGCCACGGCACCCATCCGTTAGCACATCAACACGATAGCCCAGCCTCAGTGCGTCCAGTACAGTAAATTTCACACAATAGTCCGTCGCAATGCCCATAATCATTAAATGGCTGATTTGTTGTTGCTGAAGCCATGTATGCAGCTCTGTTTGACTGACTCTGTCATTATCAAAAAAGGCACTGTAGCTATCGACTTGCGGATTTTCACCTTTAGTAAATACCTTTTGAATAGCTTGGTGATTAAGCTCTGGATGAAAATCAGCACCATGGGAGCCTTGCACGCAGTGAACTGGCCACCAAACCTGTGGCAATCCATTAAGTTCACCAAGGGCACCAATAGGCTGGCCAGAGTTCACGGCAAAACTGAGATGGTTTTCTGGATGCCAATCTTGGCTGGCGATCACCGTGATACCCTGTTTTTGGCATTGCTCAATAACTTGGTTAGCGGTTTCAATAACCTGTTCGCTTTGTTTTACAGCGAGAGCACCACCAGTACAAAAATCATTTTGTAAGTCTACTAACAGTAATGCTGATTTCATCTTTCTTCTCAGTAAGTTATAGCTTATTCATCAGCGTAGCTTAATTCACCACGCAGGTTATTTTGCATTAATTCGCGAATAAGCTCAGAGGTATAATCTTGGCTTAGTAAGTAATGTAATTTACTCAATGCGGCTTCAAAAGTCATATCAAAACCACTGATCACTCCAGATTCTGCTAATGCATGTCCTGTGGCGTAACCTTCCATATTTACACGCCCAGAAATACATTGGGTGAGGTTGACGACAATAATGCCGCGAGAAGTTGCTTCACGAAGGATGCGTAAAAGCTCGGGTTGCTGAGGAGCATTACCGACACCGTAAGAGCGCAAGATTAGCGCTTTAACCGGTTGTTGAAGAATATTTCTTACGATTTCAATGGATAATCCAGGGTAGAGCGTGACAACTCCAATAGGTTGCGGGGTAATGCGATGAGTTTTTAATTCCCCAATGCCAATCGGTGCAGGGCAGGCATTGAATGTACGGATATGAATACCGGCTTCCATCAGTGGAGAGCAGTTTGGCGAAGTGAACGCTTCGAAACCATCAGCATGCGCTTTTACTGTGCGGTTACCGCGATACAGTTTGTTATTGAAGAATAAACCCACTTCGTTGATCGGGTAGTTTGCCGCTAAATAAAGCGCATTAAGCAGGTTGGTTTGCCCGTCGGAACGTAGGGCTTCCAGCGGGATTTGTGACCCTGTCACAATAATGGGCTTCTTCAAGTTTTCAAACATAAAGGAGAGCGCAGAAGCGGTAAATGCCATGGTATCAGTGCCATGTAGGATCACAAAACCATCATATTTATCGTAATTTTCACTGATGTCATCGGCGATATTTTGCCAATCTTCCGGTGTAATGTCCGAAGAGTCGATTAATGGCTGGTGTTCACGAATCGTAAATGTTGGCATTTCAGGGCGATGAAACTCAGGCATTTGGGCTAATTGTGCCTGTAGGTGACCAGAAACAGGAATATAGCCTTGAGGAGAATGGCGCATGCCGATGGTGCCACCCGTATAAACGACATAAATCGATTTCTTCTGCATTTTGTTACCTAACGATGACAGACGAAGTTCTGTATGAATAAGAAATTCAGTGTGTGAATAATTTGGATTATAAGGATTTTGGCTTATTTACTGGAGATAATCTATGGATAAAACAAGATATTGCAGATTGTTGTGATGGAAACTTCAGTTTACGCTAGCGTCATTCACCGTGTAATGGCAGCCCCCCTACGGTTGCTTTAAGAGGGGAGCCATGGGTGGAAATGAATAATTAGTTAATTTCTGCGCAGTTTAAGCAAAATGCGTAACGATTTTGTGGATCGTTCATTTTTAAGAAAAACTGAGCTTGGCGGCGAATATCAGTAGCGACTGCTGGCGGTAGGAATGTTTGCAATGCATCAGGCATCATGACTTGAACGTTGCTAGTCAGTTCAAGGATCAACTGATCCATAAAGGAAAGTTCAGGTTGCATCCAATCCAGCTCGACAGATTTTACTTTCGCTAATTCGGCGGCTTTTGCGACGGCATCATCGAAATCACCAAGTTCATCAACTAAACCAATCTTCAGCGCATCCTTACCAATCCAAACACGACCTTGGGCAATCTTATCGATTTCTTCCGGTGTTTTATGGCGAGATTGAGCGACTAAGCCAATAAAGGTTTGGTAGCCATTTTCGATGGTGATTTGCATCATATCGGAAAATTGAGGACTGATCCCCTTAGTGACAGAAACGCCCGCTAATGGTGAAGTCGAAACACCGTCAGTATAAACGCCAATGGACTCTAATGAGTTTTCAAAGGTATTGATCACACCGAAGATACCGATAGAACCTGTTAAGGTGCTTGGGCTTGCAATTATGTAGTCAGCTGGTGTTGAGATCCAGTAACCGCCTGATGCGGCCATGCCACCCATTGATACGACGACAGGTTTCTTCGCTGCGCGGGCTGCGGCTAATTCACTGCGGATCAGGTCAGAAGCGCTGACACTTCCTCCAGGGCTATTAACACGTAATACGATGGCTTTAATGTTTTCATTTAAACGGGCATCACGGATTTGAGCTGCTAGGGTTTCGCCACCAGCAATACCGGGAGTTTGCGGACCATCCATGATGGCACCTTGTACTACGATGACTGCAATATTGCCGTCGCTGTTGCTGGTATCGGCAATTTTAGTGGAGTAATCATAGATGCTAATGCCATTGAATGTTTTATCTTCTTTATTCCAACCAAACTGATTAGAGAACACATTTTCGGCTTGTTCGCGGGTGTAGATCTTATCCACTAATTTTTGCTGTAAAGCATATTGCGCAGTATCACCTTTGGCTGCGCGAAGTTGTGCAATGAGTTTATCCGCTCCCGGGAAGATTTGCTCTGCTTTAGATTGGCGATTCTCTGCGATAGAGCCTAAATAGTTATCCCACAAGGTATTTAACCAAAGCAGGTTAGCTTCACGGGCTTCAGGTGACATATTATCACGCATCATCGGTTCAACCGCAGATTTGTAGGTACCAACGCGGAAAATATGGGTGCTTACCTTGAGTTTTTCTAATAACGATTTGTAATACAGGGTATCCGTTGAGAAACCGTAAATACCCACGGCGCCATGCGGTGCAAGATAAATTTCATCTGCAAAGCTCGCTAAATAATATTGAGCTTGTGTATAGCTATCGCCCATGGCATAGACTGATTTCCCAGAGGCTTTAAACTCTTCAATCGCTTTACCGATGTATGCCATGGAGGGTTGATCCGCGCCAACCAGATTATCTAAACGTAGTATTAGACCTGTAATGCGGTCATCGTCAGCGGCGGTACGAATGGTATCGACGATATCGAATAGCGAGTTTTCTTGCATTAAGTTATTGGAGGTACCAAGTAATTCGCGGCTCATACGTCCGAAAGGATCTGGGGAAGAGACTTGGTCAACAACAATCCCTTGTAGATCAACAACCAGTGCACCAAAATAGTTTTTTTCTGGTTCGTTGTCGGATTGCAAGAGAAAATAACCGCCGATCACTAAAAATAACAACACGAAGAAAATTGCGTTGAAAACAAATTGTCGAATGAAATTAATGACTCGCCAGCTAAACTTAAAAACAGTGGCGAAAATATCCCAGAGTTGTCGCATTTTTTCTCCAGTGTGAGGATATCAATCAAGATGGCGGCATAAGATGACGCGCGAATGATTTAGAATATCATCTATTTGACAGATGATTAATAGATAGATTAATCAATAGATTTAATCCTATACAGTATCAAACGATGACAGATACCAAATAATGTAATACAGGATTATTCATAACAAAACCATTGTGGGCGTTGTACAATAGCCCGATAGTATTTCTATTTTGCTGAGCACTACATCAGCTTACTCTTAATCGGAGATCAATATGGATGCATTAACCCTTTTGTTGAACCGCCGTTCAGCTTCACGCTTAACCACTCCCGCGCCACAAGGCGAACAACTCGACAATATTCTTGCAGCAGGAATGAGAGCGCCAGACCACGGAGCGTTAAAGCCATGGCACTTTGTTGTTATGCAAGGAGAAGGTATCGCTCGCTTTAGCCAACTACTTGAAAAAGCAGCCGTAGAAGGCAAGCTAGGCACGGAAGTTGAAGAAAAAGCGCGTAATGCACCATTTCGTGCGCCGCTCATCATTACTGTGATTGCGAAAGTGAAAGATCATCCCAAAGTGCCACAGTGGGAACAAATCGTTGCCGCAAGCTGTACCGTACAAGCGATGCAAATGGCCGCTTTAGCACAAGGCTTTGGCGGTATTTGGCGTTCAGGCTCATGGACGGAAGATGCTATCGTGCGTGAAGGATTAGGTTGTGAAGAAAATGACCATATCGTCGGTTTCCTTTATTTAGGCACACCAGAATTAAAAGCGCCTGCAAAAGCTCAACAACCTGACATGACAGGCTTTGTGTCCTATTTCTAAATAGATAGCGAATATTTAAAGAGACAGACAATGACAGAAAAAATTAGATTGACCCAATATAGCCATGGTGCTGGCTGCGGATGCAAAATCGCACCAAAAGTATTAGAGCAAATTTTACATACTGAACAAGCTAAATTTCATGATCCTCATTTATTAGTGGGAAATGAAACCAAAGATGATGCCGCAGTTTATGATCTAGGCAATGGTATCGGCATTATCAGTACCACTGACTTCTTTATGCCTATCGTGGATAACCCATTTGAATTCGGGCGTATTGCGGCAACGAATGCCATCAGCGATATTTTTGCGATGGGCGGTAAGCCAATTATGGCAATTGCGATCCTAGGCTGGCCGATTGAAAAATTACCACCAGAAGTGGCTCGCGAAGTGATTGAAGGTGGGCGTGCTGCTTGTGCGGATGCCGGAATTTCACTGGCAGGCGGCCACTCCATTGATTCACCAGAGCCTATCTTTGGTTTAGCGGTGACAGGGGTCGTAAACACAGATTACGTGAAGAAAAACAGTGCAGCGTGCGCAGATTGCGAACTGTTCCTAACCAAACCGCTGGGTATTGGCGTGCTGACTACGGCTGAGAAAAAAGGCGTATTAGCACCAGAACATGCGCACCTTGCTGCGGAAACTATGTGCCAAATGAACAAGTTCGGCGCGGTTGTCGCTCCTCTAGAAGGTGTAACGGCAATGACGGACGTAACGGGCTTTGGTCTGTTAGGGCATTTAAGTGAGATCTGCGAAGGTTCTGGTGTTCGTGCTCAGATCGCCTTTAGTAAAGTACCAAAACTTGCTGATGTGGAAAAATATATTGAAGCAGGCTGCGTACCGGGTGGAACTCAACGCAACTTTGATAGCTACGGTCACTTAATTGGACCAATGAGCGACCTACAACGCAAATTGTTGTGTGATCCACAAACGTCAGGCGGGCTTCTAATCGCGATTAAACCATCGGAAGTGGCTAAAATTAAAGAGATTGCACAGCAGCAAGGTGTTTTGTTACAGTCTGTCGGTACCTTATTACCTGCACAAAGCGGTGTGCCTTTAATTGAAGTGATCGATTAATCTATGCGTTTGTTTATTGCGGAAAAGCCTAGTCTTGCACGGGCCATTGCGGATGTACTGCCAAAACCTCACCGTAAAGGGGATGGTTTTATTCAATGTGGCGATGACCAGATGGTCACGTGGTGCATTGGGCATCTTTTAGAACAGGCTGAACCGGATGCTTATGATCCGCGTTATGCCCGTTGGAACTTACAAGATTTGCCAATCATTCCTGAAAAGTGGCAATTGAAGCCCCGTTCCGCAGTAACCAAACAATTAAACACTATCGACACACTCCTTAAGCAAGCCAGCGTCGTTGTCCATGCAGGAGACCCCGATAGAGAGGGGCAACTTCTGGTGGATGAGGTGCTGGATTACTTCAAGCTTGATCCCGAAAAACGTAAAAGCGTGAAGCGCTGTTTAATTAACGACTTGAACCCTCAAGCTGTTGAGCGAGCGATTGATCGTTTACGTGAAAACCGTGAATTTATCCCACTATGCGTTTCTGCATTAGCCCGCGCTCGTGCAGATTGGCTGTATGGAATCAATATGACTCGTGCCTATACCTTATTAGGGCAGCGAGGTGGTTACCAAGGGGTTCTCTCTGTTGGGCGCGTACAAACTCCCGTATTGGGGTTGGTGGTTAGGCGCGACGAAGAGATAGAACACTTTGTACCAAAAGACTTTTTTGAAGTTAAAGCACATATTGTCACACCTAAAGATGAGCGCTTTGTGGCAATTTGGCAGCCAAGTGAATCTTGCATCGATTTTCAAGATGAAGAAGGGCGTTTAATTCATCGTCCATTGGCGGAACATGTGGTTTCTCGCATCGAAGGTAAACCGGCGATTGTCACGCAATACCAAGATAAGCAGGAAACCGAGATTGCACCATTGCCATTTTCATTATCCGCTTTGCAGATTGAAGCTGCCAAAAAATACGGTTTAAGTGCCCAAGAGGTGCTGGATATTTGTCAAAAACTGTATGAAACCCATAAGCTTATCACTTACCCGCGTTCGGATAGCCGGTATTTGCCGGACGAACATTTTGCAGGGCGTCATGCGGTATTAAATGCGATTGCAGTACACCAACCCGCATTAACTGAATTTGAATTACCCGAACTGGATAAGAAAAATCGGTGTTGGGATGATAAAAAAGTGGATGCTCACCATGCCATCATTCCGACCGCTAAAACAGCCTCCGTGCGTTTAACTGAAAATGAAAGCAATGTTTACCAGTTGATTGCTCGTCAGTACATTATTCAATTTATGGCGGATGCGGTTTACCGCAAATGCACTATCGATTTAGACATTGAAAACGGCAAGTTTAATGCCAAAGCGCGTTTTCTTGCGGAAGCAGGATGGCGAGTCGTGTTAGGCGGGAAAGAGCGTGACGCGGAAAATGATGGCATGCCATTGCCTATCGTGAAAAAAGGCGATGAGCTTTTATGTGAAAAAGGGGAAGTGGTCGAACGGCAAACTCAGCCACCTCGCCCATTCACCGATGCAACGCTGCTGTCTGCGATGACTGGGATCGCCCGTTTTGTGCAGGATAAAGCATTAAAAAAAGTATTGCGTGAAACGGATGGTTTAGGGACTGAAGCGACGCGAGCGGGGATTATTGATTTACTGTTTAAGCGTCAATTTCTGTTTAAAAAAGGGCGCTATATTCACGCCTCCCCCGCTGGGCGAGCGCTGATCCACGTTTTACCCGATATGGCGACCTTGCCCGATATGACGGCTCACTGGGAGTCAAGGTTAACGCAGATCAGCGAAAAACAGACGCGTTACGATGATTTTATGCAGCCGTTGAGCCAGACGTTAATCAACTTAATTCAGCAAGCTCGTCAATACACAAACTTGCGCGCATTTCGTGAATTGCCACCTGTTGCCAATAATAAAGGGGCAAAGAAGGGCACGAAAAAAGCGAGTGCGAGTAAAGGGAAAAAATCGTCACCGCCAGAATAGGTGCAGTGGATTTCTAAGCTTGAGCGCGCTAAGTAGTAATTTGGGTAGGAAGGATATCTAGGGGAAAGCATAGGGCATATGATTATGCCCTATAAAGAGAGACTCAGGATTACTTCGTCAGGTCGAACTCAGCCCAAACAGGTGCGTGGTCAGACGGTTTTTCCATACCACGGATGTCGTAATCAATACCCGTTGCGCTACAACGGCTGGCGAGTTTCTTAGAGGCCAGCAGAAGGTCAATGCGCAGACCGCGATTATCGTCAAAGCCTTTGGAGCGGTAATCGAACCATGAATAGCAATCGGTGGTATCTGGATGCTGCTCACGGTAAGTATCAACAAGCCCCCAGCTCAGTAGTTTATCCAGCCATTCACGTTCTTCAGGTAAGAATGAGCATTTTCCGGTTTTCAACCAACGCTTACGGTTAACTTCACCAATACCGATGTCTAAATCGGTATGGCTGATGTTCATGTCACCCATAATCAGCAATTGGGAATCCGTGGTTTGCGTTGATGTTACGTAATCTTGCAGATCACGATAGAATTTTTCTTTTGCTGGGAATTTGGTTGGGTGGTCACGGCTTTCTCCTTGAGGGAAGTAACCATTGACGACTGTCAGAATCCCTTCGCTGGTTTGAATATCAGCCATGATGATGCGGCGCTGAGCTTCATCATCATCAGTTGGAAAGCCTTTTCTAACGGCTAGTGGTTCATTTTTCAGGAGTAATGCTACGCCATAGTGGGCTTTTTGACCGTGAAAATAAACATGGTAGCCTAATTTACTGACTTCCTCGTAAGGGAACATATCATCGTGGACTTTTGTTTCTTGTAGCCCAATGACTTCAGGTTGGTGCTTCTCAATAATCGCTTCCAGTTGATGAGGACGTGCTCTTAGGCCATTAATGTTGAACGAAATAAATTTCATGGTTACTTATCACCCATTGCTTTGAATATGACTGAGGGGATTCTATCAGATGCTAACAATAGTGTAACTATTAAATATTTTTTGTTTATATAATTGCGGATAATTTATTAGGGAACTTTAATTTTTAATAATAATATATCTATAGC
>NZ_JAERJY010000081.1:0-15343 GCF_018257375.1 Providencia sp. JGM181
CACTAGAAGATGGTATTTTCTACATTAATTTTTATACTTAAGTAGAACCAATGGCTGATGTTTACTCGTTTAGATGGAAACAATCATAAATCATGGTTAACAAATCTGAGATTGTGTTTTATGGCATGCATCTTGCTTTATTAAAGGATAAAATCTTTAGGTTAAATTTGTCACACAAAACTATTTATTTATGCTGAATTTGAGCTGTATGTTTTTTTCGGCATGTTTTGTGCATGTTAAAAACAAGAAAAATGTGTTTTAGCGTACGATTGATTTTTGTTCGAATACTGTGTGATGGACTTCTATCACAGCAACCAAAAGTTTTAGTGTTTAAAAGTTAGATAGAAATATAAGAGAGTAGAACAGTGGATAGCACACACTTTATGAGTAATCTCTTCTATGTCTTTTTGTTTACCTTAGCCTTTATTTTTGTCGCGCGTATCGTAGCTAAAAAAATTGGCTTGGTTGATAAACCGAATTTCAGGAAGAAACACGTAGGATTGGTTCCGCTGGTTGGGGGGATCTCTGTTTTCTTTGGCGTTTGCTTCGCGTTTATGATCACAGAAGAATATATTCCCCATAAGTGGCTATATATTGCTTGTGCGGGGCTCTTAGTGTTCGTTGGTGCACTGGATGATAGGTTTGACATCAGTGTGAAGTTACGTGCTGGAGTTCAAGCGATTGTCGCCGTGGTAATGATGACTGCGGGTGGGCTGTCACTGGAATCTCTAGGCCATGCATTTGGTCCTTGGGAACTGGTACTTGGGCCATTTGGTTATATCGTCACCTTATTTGCCGTTTGGGCTGCGATCAATGCCTTCAACATGGTTGATGGTATTGATGGCCTGTTAGGCGGCTTGTCCTCGGTTTCCTTTGGTGCCCTTGGTTTCTTACTGTATCAAAATGGTAACTATGCGTTAGCGTTTTGGTGTTTTGCGTTTATAGCGGCTATCCTTCCTTATATCCTCATGAATATGGGTGTTTTAGGGCGTCGCTTTAAAGTGTTCATGGGTGATGCGGGAAGTACGTTGATTGGTTTTACCATTATTTGGATCTTGGTAGCATCAACACAAGAAGACGTTCATCCAATCAACCCAGTGACTGCATTATGGATTATTGCTATTCCGCTTATGGATATGGTGGCAATTATGTACCGCCGTATTCGTAAAGGTATGAGTCCATTTTCACCGGATCGTCAGCATATTCATCACTTGATTATGCGTTCAGGTTTTACCCCGAAAGGGGCATTTGTAATCATCACATTGGCTGCGGCAATTCTTGCGTGTATTGGTATTATTGGCGAACGCCTCTCATTCGTTCCTGAATGGGTAATGTTGGCATTATTTTTGCTTGTATTTATGATGTATGGTTACTGCATCAAGCGAGCATGGAAAGTCGCCCGTTTTATCAAACGAATTAGACGTCGTGCGCGTAAGAGTGCGGTCCGGTAACGACAAACGAACTATAGAGGTTCTGTGCAGTGAATAACTCAGAAACGCAACCTAATCAACATCAAACCTCGCTTGAAGCGGAGTTAGATATTCGTGATTTATGCCGCTCACTATGGCAGGGTAAAATTTGGATCGTCGCATGTGCAGTGATTTTTGCTGCGATTGCACTGGGAGCGTCCTATTTTATGCAGCCGAAGTGGAGCACAACGGCTATCACGGATTTACCAACTGTGAACAATCTGGGAAGTTATTATTCTCAGCAACAGTTTCTGCGCAACCTTGATTCTCGTATTAATGCGGTGGGGCAAGAAGGGCAATTACCAACGATTGCCAAAGAAGCTTATGAAGAATTTACCAAACAACTTGGTTCTTACGATACTCGCCGCCAATTTTGGTTAGGTACTGAGTATTATAAACAGCGTTTGGAGAATGATCCGAAAGCGGATGCGGCATTGTTGGATGAGCTAATCAACAATATCGAATATACGCCAGCTGATGCACTCAAAAACCCAACAGATAGCGTGAAGTTAGTGGCTGAAACAGCAACAGACAGCAACCAACTTTTACGTGAATATATTGAGTTTGCTAATCAGCGCGCAACCACAAATTTGAATGATGAATTGAAAGGGACTTGGGCAACCAAAACCCAATCAATGAAAGCGTTAGTTAAACGTGAAGCGATGGTCGCAACGGCAGCGTATGATCGTCGTCTAAATAGCCTTGAACAAGCCCTAAAAGTAGCGGAAAAACAAGGCATTTCGCGTAATCAAACCACTGCGCCAGTGGATGAAATTCCTGACTCAAAAATGTTCATGTTAGGGGTTCCATTACTGCAAGCTCAAATTGAGACGTTAAAAGCAACTGGTCCAGATTTTGATACAGATTATGATCAGAATGTGGCGATGTTATCAACGCTGAATGTTGAGCCTGTTCTTCAAGATAATTTCCACGCGTATCGTTATCTGCGTACGCCTGAAGATCCAATCAAACGCGATAGTCCGCGCAGAGCATTCATTGCCGTTCTGTGGGGTGCAATTGGTATGTTAGTAGGTGCCGGAGTGGTACTGTCTCGCCGTCGCCCATCGTAATGTCATATTCGCCACCGGCGGCAAGGTCGGTGGCGAAATAGCATCATTAAAACTAAAGAAAGCAGTAAACTGCGAAGAAAATATAAGAGAGTCACTGTGAAAGTATTGACTGTATTCGGCACACGGCCTGAAGCCATTAAAATGGCTCCATTGGTTCATGCTCTTGCTGATGATGCAGACTTTGAAGCGAAAGTGTGTGTCACCGCTCAGCACCGTGAAATGCTAGATCAAGTACTGAACTTATTTGAGATCACGCCCGATTATGATCTCAACATTATGAAACCAGGTCAGGATTTAACCGATATTACTTGCCGTATTCTGGAAGGATTAAAGGCAGTATTTGCGGATTTCCAACCCGATGTTGTCCTTGTTCATGGCGATACCGCCACAACAATGGCAACCAGTCTTGCGGCATTCTACCATCGCATCCCTGTCGGGCATGTTGAGGCTGGACTGCGCACAGGGAACCTCTACTCTCCATGGCCAGAAGAAGGTAACCGTAAAATTGCGGGGCACCTTGCTCAGTACCATTTTGCACCGACAGAAAACTCGCGCCAAAACTTACTCAACGAATCCATTCCCGATAGCCATGTTTTTGTGACGGGTAATACGGTCATTGATGCGCTGTTGTGGGTCAAAGAGAAGGTAATGGGTAACCAAAACATGATGGCTGAATTAGCCGGAAATTACCCATTTATCGATCCAAATAAAAAAATGTTGCTTGTAACGGGTCACCGCCGTGAAAGTTTTGGTGGTGGTTTTGAGCGCATTTGCCATGCATTAGCGGATATCGCTCAAACTCACCCTGATGTTCAAGTGGTTTACCCTGTTCACTTAAACCCGAATGTGAGCGAGCCTGTAAAACGTATTCTGCATGGTATTGATAATATTATCTTAATTAGTCCCCAAGAATATCTGCCGTTCGTCTATTTGATGAACCACGCGTATCTGATTTTAACGGATTCCGGCGGTATTCAAGAAGAAGCGCCATCTTTAGGCAAGCCTGTTTTAGTTATGAGAGATACCACCGAACGCCCTGAAGCTGTTGATGCAGGAACAGTCCGTTTAGTGGGTACAGATACACAAACCATTGTAAATGAAGTTAATCGGTTACTGACAGATGAAGCGGAATATCACGAAATGAGCCGCGCACATAACCCGTATGGTGATGGTCATGCTTGTCAGCGTATTCTTGCAGCATTAAAAAGCAATCAGGTGAAATTATGAGTTTTGAAACTATTTCTGTTATCGGCCTCGGTTATATCGGTTTACCAACAGCGGCAGCCTTCGCATCTCGTAAGAAGCAGGTTGTCGGCGTAGATGTCAACCAGCATGCTGTTGACACTATCAATCAAGGTAAAATCCATATTGTGGAACCTGAGCTGGACGTTGTGGTGAAAAAAGCAGTTGAAGACGGTCACTTAAAAGCCTTCACCAAGCCACAACCCGCAGACGCATTTCTGATTGCTGTTCCGACACCATTCAAAGGTGAACACGAGCCTGATTTGGTGTACGTGAAAGCGGCAGCTGAATCTATCGCACCAGTCCTGAAAAAAGGCGACTTAGTGATTCTGGAGTCCACGTCTCCAGTAGGTACGACGGAGCAAATGGCACAGTGGTTAGCAGCAGCTCGCCCTGATTTGACCTTCCCTCACCAAGCTGGTGAAGAAGCAGATATCGACGTGGCATATTGCCCTGAGCGCGTACTGCCAGGTCAAGTGATGGTTGAACTGATCAAAAACGACCGTGTTGTCGGCGGGATGACACCTAAATCTTCACTGCGTGCTAGCGAACTGTACAACATCTTCTTAGAAGGTGAGTGTGTAATCACTAACTCAAGAACAGCTGAAATGTGCAAGTTAACGGAAAACAGCTTCCGTGACGTCAATATCGCATTTGCTAACGAATTATCGCTGATTTGTGCAGACCAAGATATCAATGTTTGGGAACTGATTAGCCTTGCAAACCGTCACCCTCGCGTGAACATTTTGCAACCGGGCCCAGGCGTTGGTGGTCACTGTATCGCAGTAGACCCATGGTTTATCGTGGCACAAAGCCCAAAACAATCTCGTTTAATCCACACTGCTCGTTTAGTTAACGATGGCAAGCCAATCTGGGTTGTTGATCAAGTGAAAGCCGCAGTGGCTGATTGCTTAGTGGAAACTGGCAAAAAAGCGAATGAAATCAAAATCGCATGTTTCGGTTTATCGTTCAAACCAAATATCGATGACCTGCGTGAGAGCCCAGCAATGCACATCACCAAAATGGTTGCGAACTGGAACCCAGGTAAAACATTTGCGGTTGAACCACATATTCACGAATTACCAACTGCACTGAAAGGTATTGCGGAGCTGGTTTCTATTGAAACTGCTGTGAGCGAAGCGGATGTGATCCTGATGTTAGTCGACCATAACCTGTTTAAAGGTATCCAAGGTTCTGCTATCCCACAAAAATGGGTCGTGGATACAAAAGGAGTATGGCGTTGAAACGTATTTTAATTACAGGTGGAGCCGGCTTTATCGGCTCTGCTGTTGTTCGTCATGTGATTGAAAACACAAAAGATCACGCGATTGTGGTTGACTGCTTAACTTATGCGGGCAATTTGGAATCATTAGCGGAAGTCGCCAATAGCGAGCGCTACGCTTTTGAACAAGTGAACATTTGTGACCGTGCTGCATTGGATAAAGTGTTTGCTGAGCACAAACCTGATGTCGTGATGCATTTAGCGGCAGAAAGCCACGTTGACCGCTCAATTGATGGTCCAGCGGCATTTATCGAAACTAACATAGTGGGTACTTACACCCTGTTAGAAGCGGCTCGTCATTACTGGTCTGCACTTGAAGATAGTAAAAAAGCGGCTTTCCGTTTTCATCACATTTCAACTGATGAAGTGTATGGCGACTTGGAAGGTCCTGATGGCTTCTTTACGGAAACTACACCGTATGCACCAAGCAGCCCATATTCAGCCTCAAAAGCGTCTAGCGACCATTTAGTGCGTGCGTGGCAGAGAACGTATGGTTTACCGACCATGATCACCAACTGCTCAAATAACTATGGTCCTTATCACTTCCCTGAGAAGCTGATCCCATTGATTATTTTGAATGCGATTTCCGGTAAGCCGCTGCCAGTGTATGGCAAAGGTGAGCAAATTCGTGATTGGCTGTTTGTGGAAGACCATGCGCGAGCGCTGCATTTAGTGGCGACTCAAGCACAGCCAGGTTCAACCTACAATATTGGTGGTCATAACGAGCGTCGTAATATTCAAGTGGTTGAAACAATTTGTGAATTACTTGAAGAACTACACCCGCAGAAACCTCAAGGGGTTGCTCATTACCGCGACTTAATCACGTATGTAAAAGATCGTCCTGGTCACGATATGCGCTACGCCATTGACGCCGATAAAATTGAGCGTGAATTAGGCTGGACACCTGAAGAGACGTTTGAATCCGGGATCCGTAAAACGGTTCTGTGGTATTTAAACAACGAAACTTGGTGGCGTCGTGTGCAAGATGGCTCCTATGCCGGTGAACGTCTGGGCTTAGGCAGCTAGGAGGCAATATGAAAGGTATTATTCTGGCTGGTGGCTCGGGAACGCGTTTGCACCCGATCACTCGCGGCATCTCAAAACAATTGCTGCCTATCTATGACAAGCCAATGATCTACTATCCGCTGTCAGTGTTAATGCTGGCAGGGATCCGCGAAATTCTAGTGATTTCGACGCCGGATGATTTGCCAATGTTCCAGCGTTTGCTGGGCGACGGTCATGAGTTTGGTATCGAATTGAGCTACGCGGAACAGCCTTCTCCAGATGGGCTGGCTCAAGCGTTTATCATTGGTGAAGAGTTCATTAATGGGGACTCTTGCTGCTTAGTGCTGGGCGACAACATTTTCTTCGGTCACTCATTCAGCCCTAAATTAATGTCAGTCGCGGCACGCCAAAAAGGCGCGACAGTGTTCGGCTATCAAGTCATGGATCCTGAGCGTTTTGGTGTGGTGGAATTTGATGACAATTTTAAAGCGTTGTCTATCGAAGAAAAACCAAAACAGCCAAAATCAAACTGGGCAGTAACGGGTTTATATTTCTATGATAACCAAGTGGTTGATTTTGCTAAACAAGTAAAACCTTCTGAGCGCGGTGAATTAGAAATTACCTCTATCAACCAAATGTATTTAGAGCGCGGCGAGCTTAGCGTTGAACTGCTTGGTCGTGGATTCGCTTGGTTAGATACTGGAACTCATGACAGCTTAATTGAAGCCGGAACATTTGTTCAGACCGTTGAGAAACGCCAAGGCTTTAAAGTGGCTTGTTTAGAAGAGATTGCATGGCGCAATGGCTGGTTATCTGACGACCAAGTCAAAGAAGCGGCAACTCGCCTAAATAAAACGGGCTATGGCAAATATTTAGAGGACTTACTTCGTGTCCGTCCGCGCCAATATTGATCCCCTAGATTGGGAGTCTGATTTTTTCAAACGTTCAACGGCGAAACTGGATTTCGCCGCGACTGATGCACAAATTATTCTTTCTTATCAATTGGATAAGTTTGATATTGTGCAAGCGAAAGTCGCGGCATCCGAAACAGCTAAAATCGATGAACTTGCCAGTATGGGATTCAGTTTTGTTGAAGGCGAAATTGATTTTGCGTTAACTATTGGCACAGAAAATGCTTATCTAAACACAGCGTTATCAGAGGCGGATAATGTGGTTGTTGCACAAACAGGGGATATTGTTTCTCTGCGCGACACCGCGGCCTCTGTGTTTAGTAACAGCCGCTTTAGAACCCCTTGGTACCATGAAGGGGACAGCGGTCGGTTTTATGCATTATGGATAGAAAAAGCCGTTCTCGGCACCTTTGACCACACCTGTTTACTCCTTAGAGATAATGCAGGTGATATTTTAGGTTTCGTTAGCCTACGCAGCCTTGATGCAAATACAGCGCGAATTGGGCTGTTAGCGGCAACGCCAAGTGCAGCAGGACGCGGTATCGGTCGGAAATTAATGTCAGCAGCGTATCAGTGGTGTGTGCAACACCAAAAAAGACAGTTAAATGTTGCCACACAAATGAGCAATGTTGCGGCGTTAAATCTTTATTCACGTAGCGGTGCGGCTATCGCCAGCACAGCATATTGGTTATACAGGGGACAACATGATTCCATTTAATAAACCACCCGTTGTAGGTACTGAAGTTGAGTATATGAAGCAGGCCATGGCAAGTGGCAAACTGTGCGGGGATGGTGGTTTCACTAAGCGTTGTGAAGAGTGGATGGAGAAACGTTTTAACTGTCCGAAGGTCCAGTTAACGCCGTCTTGCACCGCTTCATTAGAAATGGCAGCGATCCTGATTGATATTAAGCCAGGCGATGAAGTCATCATGCCAAGCTTTACCTTCGTATCGACCTCTAACGCATTCGTGTTACGTGGCGCTAAAATTGTGTTTGTGGATATTCGTCCAGATACGATGAATATCGATGAAACCAAAATTGAAGCGGCAATCACTGATCGTACACGTGCAATTGTTCCTGTTCACTACGCAGGCGTGGCTTGCGAAATGGACACCATCATGGCGATTGCGAAGAAACACAATTTATTTGTGATTGAAGACGCAGCGCAAGGCGTGATGTCCACCTATAAAGGTAAAGCACTGGGTACCATCGGTCATATTGGTTGCTATAGCTTCCATGAAACCAAAAACTACTCTTCGGGTGGTGAAGGTGGTGCGACCTTAATCAATGATAAGGCGTTGATTAACCGCGCAGAAGTGATCCGCGAAAAAGGTACAAACCGCAGTCAATTTTTCCGTGGTCAAGTGGACAAATACACTTGGCGTGACATCGGTTCAAGCTACCTGTTATCTGACTTACAAGCAGCCTATTTATGGGCGCAGTTAGAAGAAGCAGACAAAATCAACGAACGCCGCTTACTGCTGTGGGATCGCTATTATCAAGCGTTACAACCACTGGTGGCTGCAGGTCGTTTAGTGTTAGCAACCGTGCCGGAAGGGCTGAAGCATAATGCCCATATGTTCTATATCAAACTCAAAGATGTGGAAGAGCGCACAGCGTTCAATGACTATATGAAATCCCATGGTATTTTGACGGTGTTCCATTATGTGCCACTGCACACCAGCCCTGCTGGACTGGAATTCGGCTATTTCCACGGTGAAGACAAATACACTTCGGTTGAAAGTGACCGTTTAGTGCGCCTGCCAATGTTCTACAACATGACAGACGACGAGCAACAAGTGGTTATTGAGCGAATCAAAGCGTTCTTTGCCTAATGTCACTCGCTAAAGCATCGGTTTGGACTGCTGGGTCTACCCTGATTAAAATCGGGGTGGGCCTGTTGATCGTGAAATTATTTGCAGTCTCATTTGGCCCTAGTGGTGTGGGTCTGGCGGGGAACTTCCGCCAATTAATTACGGTGCTAGGCGTATTGTCTGGCGCTGGGATCTTCAATGGCGTCACAAAATATGTGGCAGAACACCATCAAGATCCGCAGAAATTACGGGCTGTGCTGGGAACGTCTTCAACGATAATCCTCGGATTTTCAACGTTACTGGCGATTATTTTCTTGCTATGTAGCGCCCCTATCAGTGCTGCACTATTTGATACTGAGCAATACAGTGGCGTGATCCGCATGGTTGCCTTGATTCAAATGGGTATCGCGTATGCGAACTATTTCTTGGCGATTTTGAAAGGTTACCGAGACGCTGCAGGGAATGCGACGGCCATCATTTTTGGTAGCATAATCGGCGTAGTCGCCTATTATTTATGCTATCTGATGGGAGGTTATGATGGCGCACTTGCAGGGCTAGCATTGGTACCCGCTTTAGTGGTATTGCCTGCGGTTGGGATGATTATTCGACGTAAACAATTTGCGTTGTCATCACTCAAACCCGCATGGGATAAAGCCATTGCCACTAATTTAGGTAAGTTCACCATCATGGCAATGCTCACGGCAATCACACTGCCTGTTGCCTATATCATGATGCGAAATTTATTGGCACAGACTTATAGCTGGGATGAAGTGGGATTATGGACGGGCGTTACCACGATTTCGGATGCCTATTTACAATTCATCACAGCAACATTTTCGGTCTATTTACTGCCCACGCTGTCCCGTTTACAGCATAAAAATGAAATTTCTGCCGAAATTGTTAAGGCATTGAAGTTTGTATTACCGGCTGTTGCCGCCGTGAGCTTTACGGTTTGGCTGCTGCGTGATTTTGCGATTTGGCTGCTGTTCTCAAAAGAGTTTACAGGGATGAGAGACCTGTTTGCTTGGCAGCTGGTCGGCGATGTATTGAAAGTGGGTGCTTACGTCTTTGGTTATCTCGTCATCGCGAAAGCAGCGCTGCGTTTTTATGTTCTTACGGAAGTAAGCCAATTTGTTCTGTTAACGGGCTTTGCCCATTGGTTTATTCCTGAACATGGCGCCGTGGGGGCGACACAAGCCTATATGGCGACCTATATCGTATATTTTACTCTCTGTTGTTGCGTATTTTTGATCTACCGTAGGCGAGCATGACAACCTTAATACATGTACTGGGATCTGATCTCCCGCATCATAATCAGACGGTTTTAACGTTTTTTAATAACGTTATTTGCCAAGAGATGGCACCGTCACAAAAGCCGCATTTTATGGTGGTGAGCCAGGATGCGCAGCTTGCTGCTGCCTATCCGATGCTTGAAATTGAAGTTTTTGACAGCAAACAATCTATTGCAGATAGCGTTATTCGTCGCGCGAAAGCGGAGCGTCGTACACGCTTTTTCTTCCATGGGCAATTTAATGCGCCAATTTGGTTAGCACTGCTTTTTGGCAAGATAAAATCCCATCAATTCTGGTGGCATATTTGGGGTGCTGATCTCTATGAAGAATCTAGCTCACTGAAATTCAAGCTGTTTTATATTCTACGTCGTCTGGCTCAAAAAAAAGTGGGGCACGTTTGTGCAACACGGGGAGATTTGTGCCATTTTCAGCAGTCGAATCCTAATGTGCCATCATCGGTTCTCTATTTCCCGACGCGTATGGATCCGGCATTGACGCTAAACGAACGTCAGCCTCGTGAGGGCGAGCAATTAACTATCCTGCTCGGTAACTCAGGTGACCGCTCTAATCGTCATGTGGAAGCGCTGAGCGCGATTAAACAGCAATTTGGTGACAAGGTGAAGGTGATAGTCCCGATGGGCTACCCAGCGAATAACCAAAACTATATTGCCGAAGTTGAGCAAGCAGCACAAAGCGAATTCCCTCAGGGGCAGGTGGATATTCTTAAAGAACGTATGGCGTTCGATGATTACCTGAATTTGCTGAAAACCTGCGACCTTGGCTACTTTATTTTTAATCGCCAACAAGGGGTTGGAACGGTTTGTTTGCTTATTCAGTTCTCTATTCCTTTTGTCATTAGTCGCCAAAATACCTTCTGGCAAGATTTAACGGCGCAGAATGTCCCAGTCTTTTTCTATGGTGATGAGCTGACTCTGCCATTAGTGGATGAAGCACAACGCCAAATGAATTCGCTGAATAAACAGCATATTGAATTCTTTGCGCCTAACTTTACTGATGGCTGGAAACAGATCCTCAGCATTGCGGAGGCGAAAGCATGACATTGCTTGAATTGGGTGGCTTAGCGCTTATCTACCTAATCTCTATTATCTTTATCGGCACGCTGATGTATAAAGAGTTTTTGCGCGTGCGCTTTAATTTTAATATTTTCTTTACCTTATTGTATTTGCTGACGTTTTACTTCGGATTCCCGTTGACTTGTGCATTGGTTTTCCAGTTTGACGTGGCAATCGTCCCCGCAGATTACTTGATGTATGCCATGTTGGCGTCAACCAGCTTCTACGCCATTTACTATGTGACGTACAAAACGCGTTTAACTAAGCGCGTGGATACCCAGCGTCGCGCCGTATTTAGTATGAATAAGGTGGAAACCAATCTGACCTGTCTACTGCTGATTGCCGTGGCGGTGGTTACTGTAGGCATTTTTTTCATGGATAACGGTTTCTTGCTGTTTAAGTTGAAATCCTATAGCCAGATATTCTCCAGTCAGGTATCGGGCGTGGCATTGAAGCGCTTTTTCTACTTCTTTATCCCTGCAATGCTGATTGTTTATTTCTTGAAACCCACGCAAAAACGCTGGATTTTCTTCCTGATCAGCACAGTCTCATTCGGTTTCTTAACTTATGTGATTGTAGGCGGAACCCGTGCCAACATTATCTTGGCATTTGCCCTGTTCCTATTTATCGGGATTGTCAGAGGCTGGATCACGCTTTGGATGCTGGCAGCGGCGGGTGTGGCAAGTATTGTTGGGATGTTCTGGTTAGCTCTCAAGCGTTACGGTCTTGATGTGAGCGGTGCCGAAGCGTTTTACACCTTCTTGTATCTAACTCGCGATACGTTCTCGCCATGGGAAAACTTAGGATTATTGCTCAGCTATTATGACCAAATGGAATTCCAAGGTTTAGCGCCGATTATCCGTGATTTCTATGTGTTTATTCCAGCATGGGTATGGCCTGAACGCCCTGATACGGTATTAAACTCGGCTAACTATTTTACCTGGGAAGTGCTGAATAACCATTCTGGGTTAGCGATTTCGCCTACGTTAATTGGCTCGCTGGTGGTCATGGGGGGCGTGCTGTTTATCCCGCTGGGCGCTATCGTGGTGGGCATGATCATTAAATGGTTTGATTGGATTTATGGGTTAAGTCTAAAAGAATCCAACCGTTACAAGGCTGCGATTATGCAGGCATTTTGTTTCGGCGCCATCTTCAACATGATTGTATTAGCTCGTGAAGGGGTCGATTCCTTTGTCTCGCGCGTAGTCTTTTTCTGCTTAGTCTTCGGGCTATGTTTAGTGTTAGCTAAATTACTGTACTGGTTATTTGAAAGTGCCGGTCTTATTCGTACCAAAGCCGCTTTATATTTAAAAAGTGGTCAACGGGAAAGCCGTTAAAAGGAGCATCATGGAACAGTCGTCAATTCCTCAATATAGCATCAGAGGTCATAATATTTGGGGCTTTAAAAACATGGCCCATTTCTTGGACTATCTGTTTGCTGACGGTAAGACCAAAACAGGCACATTAGTGGCTATCAACGCAGAGAAAGTGATGATCGCAGAGCAAGATACTGCGCTGAATACCTTATTAGGGCAGGCGGAATACCTTTATGCAGATGGGATCAGCATTGTGCGTGCTATTCGCCGTAAATATCCAAAAGCCGAGGTTTCTCGTGTGGCAGGTGCCGATTTATGGGAAGGCTTAATGGAGCGTGCAGGAAAAGAAGGTACCCCAGTATTTTTAGTGGGCGGCAAGCCAGAAATTCTTGAGCAGACCAAAGCGAAGCTACGCGCACAATGGAATGTCAACATTGTGGATTCCCAAGATGGCTACTTTACGGCAGAAGACCGCAGTGCACTGTTTGAGCGTATTCACGCGAGCGGTGCCAAGATTGTGACCGTGGCGATGGGCTCTCCTAAGCAAGAAATTTTTATGCGTGATTGCCGTGTTGTGCATCCTGATGCTTTGTATATGGGCGTCGGTGGGACTTATGATGTGTTCACCGGGCATGTTAAGCGTGCGCCTAAAGTATGGCAAAACTTAGGGCTAGAATGGCTGTATCGCTTACTTTCCCAACCAACACGAATTAAACGACAGTTTAAATTGCTGAAGTTTTTAGGCTACTACTACGGTGGTAAGCTTTAAGCGCTTTTCTGACTGAATAAACCCGCATAATGCGGGTTTATTTATTTCTGGCGCCCCCATTCTATCTTCAAATATACCTGCAATTGCTCAAAAATAGATGCAACCTAAGGGATCTCACGGTATCTTGGGGGATTGTATTTTTTATTTTATTTTCGACAACCAGCCGCGATGACTAAAAAGTTATGGCTATTAGAGCTGCGAATATCGAATGGTTATTATCGACAGGGGAAATTATGGACAAGCCACAGCAAGGTCTTCAGCGAGGGCTAGAAGCCCGTCATATTGAGCTGATTGCTTTGGGCGGAACAATTGGGGTTGGGCTATTTATGGGCTCAGCGAGTACGTTGAAGTGGGCGGGACCATCCGTATTGCTTGCGTATATTATCGCAGGGTTATTTGTCTTCTTCATCATGCGTTCTATGGGCGAAATGCTCTTTCTGGAGCCAGTCACTGGTTCATTCGCTTCATTTGGTTATAAATATTTAAGTCCTTTTTGGGGGTGTTTAACCGCGTGGGGTTATTGGTTTATGTGGGTCGCGGTTGGAATTTCAGAGATAACCGCAATAGGGGAATATGCAAAGTATTGGTTCCCTGATGTGCCCCAGTGGATATTTGCGATGGTTGCCGTTGCGTTGGTGGCACTGGCAAACCTCGCCGCAGTAAGGCTATACGGCGAGCTAGAATTCTGGTTTGCGATGATCAAAGTGACCACGATCGTCGTGATGATTTTGATTGGTTTGGGGTTAATTTTCTTTGGTCTTGGCAATAATTTCGAACCGATTGGATTGGCTAACTTGACTGAGCATGGCGGATTCTTCGCTGGTGGCTGGAAAGGTTTCTTATTTGCGTTGTGTATTGTGGTGGCGTCTTATCAAGGTGTTGAGCTCGTCGGGATCACCGCGGGAGAAGCCAAAAATCCGCAAGTGACACTGAAAAAAGCCATCAATAATATTCTGTGGCGTATTCTTATTTTCTATGTCGGCGCCATTTTTATTGTGGTGACACTGTTCCCGTGGACGGAAGTCGGGCAACAAGGCAGCCCGTTTGTGATGACGTTCGCTAAAGTGGGAATTGTCTCGGCAGCCGCGGTTATTAACTTTGTGGTGCTCACCGCAGCATTATCTGGTTGCAATAGCGGCATGTACAGCGGCGGACGTATGCTATACGCACTGGCGCAAAATAAGCAGTTACCAAGTGGACTATTAAAACTGACGAAAAACGGCGTTCCAGCGCGTTGTGTCGGTTTTACTATCTTATGCTTGGTTGCAGGGTCGAGCTTGAACTACATCATTCCAAATCCTGAGCAGGTGTTTGTGTATGTATATAGTGCGAGCGTCTTGCCAGGAATGGTGCCTTGGTTAGTGATCTTGACCAGCCAGCTACGTTTTCGCAAGCAGAACCAGCAGCAGATGGCAGGGCATACGTTTAAATCGATTCTGTTTCCATGGGTGAACTACGCCACATTGCTGTTTTTAGCCTGTGTGCTGGTGGGGATGGCGATTAATCCAGAAACGCGTTTGTCACTAATTGTTGGGGCTATCTTTTTATTGACGGTTTCAGGGCTTTATTTTGTAATCCGCTGCCTGAGCTGTAAGGAAAAAAGTCCATCATAGAAATTGTTTTCGAGCCAGAAACGCCAAAATAGGCGAGAAAGAGGGAAAAAATGCTCTCTTTCTCGACGAAATGGATAAAAGGCAAGCAATCGATAATTTTATTGAAAAAAGGACTAGACAGCAGGGGGATAAATCCGTACTATCCTCTCCCGCAACGGCGTTAAGCGCCCGTAGCTCAGCTGGATAGAGCGCTGCCCTCCGGAGGCAGAGGTCTCAGGTTCGAATCCTGTCGGGCGCACCATCAAAAGGTGACAAGCTACGGTGGC
Source organism: Providencia sp. JGM181 (assembly GCF_018257375.1). Lineage (NCBI taxonomy): Bacteria > Pseudomonadati > Pseudomonadota > Gammaproteobacteria > Enterobacterales > Morganellaceae > Providencia > Providencia sp. JGM181. Next base: position 15,123 of record NZ_JAERJY010000081.1, read on the forward strand.
AAAATAAAGTTGTATGTAGTAGTATGACAACACTTTGAAATAAGTGAAGTTATGGTGGCTATAGCTCAGTTGGTAGAGCCCTGGATTGTGATTCCAGTTGTCGTGGGTTCGAGTCCCATTAGCCACCCCATTTTTTTTGTGACATTGCGAGGGTGGCGGAATTGGTAGACGCGCTAGCTTCAGGTGTTAGTGTCCTATGGACGTGGGGGTTCAAGTCCCCC
>NZ_JAERJY010000082.1:0-14943 GCF_018257375.1 Providencia sp. JGM181
CAATATAGATTCAGGTGTAGAGTATTTACATAAATCATTAATTGTATAAATGTAAATGGGAGTCTAGCGTGAATCAATCAGAGCTTCTTGCTCGCCAAAGTGCGAACCTACTCACACCCGAATTCGAACAGCAGTACCACAATATTGTGGCAAACTTTTTTAGCCGCGATCCAAATAAATGGCCTATTTTTAATGACCCAAAAATCCAAGCTATCACCCAATTTCGCAAAACCACACTCGCAGACAATCAGTTAATCAATCAATATCCAAATGGCGCTCAGTGGTTCAATCAATTGACTCAGCAATCCCATGTCCAGCAGCAAATTAATTTACCCGGAAATCAGCAAGATACCCTGCTAGCTTTTGCTTCCGCATTATGTAAAAACTGGGAAAACCCGTTGTCCGTCGAAAATGTGATTGCGATGCCTTCAGACCCTGCATTATATGGCTCTATGCTTGGTCTTTTAGGCAATCCCAACATGGTTTATTGCGAATATTCCGGCGTCGCCGATTCCATGGAAAAAACAGTGATTAAACAAGTCGCTAACTTAATTGGTTATGATGAAAATCAAGCGTCTGGATTGTTCACTCAAGGCGGGACCATGTGTAATTTATATGGTTACCTATTTGGCATTCGCAAAACATTAAAAGATTCTCGCCAACTGGGTATGTCTGTGGATCAAGACTACCGGATTATCAACTCCCAAGGCGGCCACTACTCCAACATGACTAACCTGTCATTACTGGGGGTGGATATTCAAAACAAAACCATTCGTATTAAAGTCGCCTCGGACAACACCATCGACTTGTATGACTTAGAGCAACAGATCCGCGCCTGTTATACCGTTCACTGCAAGATCCCCGTGATCTTATTAACCGCAGGTACCACAGATACCTTTGGTGTCGATGAAATAAAACAAGTTTATGAATTGCGAAACCGCCTGTGTGAAGAGTTCGAAGTAACAGAAAAACCGCATATTCACGTGGATGCAGCCGTCGGCTGGCCAATAATTTTCTTTATTAATTATGATTTTAATACTAACCCGCTTGCTATCAATGAAGCCACACTGTTTGGATTACGCCACACTGTAGAAAAATTCAAACAGCTTAAATATGCCGATTCCATCACTATCGACTTCCACAAATGGGGCTATGTTCCTTACACCTCGAGCTTAGTGATGGTACGTGATGGCAATGACTTCAAAGCCCTTGAAAACTCACCGGAAAACTTCACGTACTTTGAACATGATTTAGAAGGGCAAACTCACTTGCAATCCACCATTGAATGTAGCCGCAGTGGAGTTGGGATCTTTGGCGCCTATGCAGGGCTGCATTATCTTGGCATTGAAGGGTACCAAACCATTATTGCTCACTGCCTACAAAATGCTAACTACATGCGCAACCAGTTAATTGAAATGGAAAATGCCGCAGTCATGGTGCCTCAAAACCAAGGACCTAGTGTCGGCTTTCGCCTGTATTCCCCTAAATTGAATGCGGATCCACAGGATATTTTTAACTATGAATTAAGTTGTGCTAGCGATAAAGCCGCTTATGAAACCATGATTAGAAATAGCAAATGGCACCGCAATCTGTTCTTAACACGCGGTAAAGCCGGGCTATTCACCAATTGGGTGGATTCCATCGCCTGTTCGACTTATGCGGAACATAACCGTTTTGTTTATATACCGGGTGAAAAAGCGGTCTTTATGAACCCAACGACAGAACGCCATCATATTGATGAGTTTGTAAAAATGCTCAAAGCCATGAGCCACGCTTAACATCCATAAAAAACGCCGACCACTGAATCTTCAGTGCTCGGCGTTTTTCTTGATGACTCATACAGATAAACTACTGATTACTCTTCTTCATGGCGCTTTAGCCAATCACCACTTTTGATTTTAGGCAGGCCTTCAACTGAGTGTTTATAGAGATAAATCCACGCATTACCGTAAGGTGTTGGAATTAACTCACGCTCATAATCTTGTGAATTTTTCTTCAGTTCGTCTAACTCAGTCAGAATAGACGGATTGATACGATAAACCTCGCATTCAATCGTGCCATCCCCTCTGATAACCGCTGGATAATATCCAAGGTCATACAGTTCATAGCCTTCTAGCTTATGCTCACCTAGCAGCTGAGCATAAGTCATCCAGTGATGATTCCCTTGCTTGCGCCTTAAACTGCCATAAACAATGATACGCATATATTAAAACTCGAATTGATAAAGCAGGTCCAAAGCCTGATTAACGCCAGAAACCGCTTCTAAAAACAGTTTCGGCATGACCCTATAGCGTAAAGTGAGCGTCGCTAAAGAATCAAATATGCCAACTCCATACTTAACTTGCAAGTCGTTCGTAATTTTCCCACTCACAACCACTTTCGAACTGTCACCCACACCTTGGGTATCGACGGCTAAATCTGACACTCCAAATGTTTCACCAATTTTACCTACCAATTGACCACTTTGAGCAACCCCCAACCCGATCAACATCGAGGTCATTTGTGACCCATTCGCATCACCGCTATCGAGCCCTTCCCCTCTTAACAGATAGGAAAGTGCCTCTTGCTGGGTTTTTGCGGGCTCAGAGAATATCTCAACTTTTGGTTTATCGGCAAGTCCTGTTACCTTCACACCGGCAATCACATCATCGGCGGTGTTTTCAGGATTACGAATTGCTTCTAAATTTAAGAACGGCTGATCAGCAGGTCCCGAGAATTGAATCAGCCCTTTACGCACAATCAAATCTTGCCCATAAGCGCGGAAACGTCCTGATGGAATATCTACCTGGCCATTTAAGCTTAACCCTTGTTTATCCTGAGCAACTTTTAATAACCCAGTTAACCGAGCTTTTAATCCGAATGCATCCAGACGCACATCATTGCCAATATTAATATTTAAATTGGTTTGAATTGGAATCGACGACTGTTTCGGATTGATCGGTTTTAGCTGGTCATCCAGCATGACCACATCCGAAGACGCACTCACCGCAGACTCAGGTAATTCTTGCACCGTAATACGCGCCCATGGAATAGTGACGCTACCATTTAAGGTCAGCAATTTCGGCGACGCTTCCAGAATCAAGTCAGGCTGCACATCAATTTTGATCATTGGCGGCAGAGAAACTCGTAAGTTATTCCCTCTTGCCAATACTTTCGCTCGCCATGCATCAATGTTGCGCCAATCCGCATCACCATCGATATTCAGGTAACCCTCTGGCGTTTTGATCTGCCCAGTCATCACGGAACTGGTACCATTAAAGTTAACTGCTAATTGGCTATTTTGGATATCAAACGGGATCAGCCCAGACTTCACTTCTAACCCAGATAACGTGACATTACCGTTCATTAGCGGGTTATGCGCCGAGCCACCAACACGTAGATTTGCATTCAGGTTGCCATTCGCAATGTCTTTTTCGCCAAGTAGCGGTTTAATTAAACCTAATGTAATGGCGTTAATTTCAATGTTGCCGGAGAGTAAGCGCTTTCTTTCGAGGTCAGAAATTTGCACATTACCTTTAAATTGACCGTTGTCTGCGATTTTCAACAGCCAGTTCAGATCCGCGCGACCATTCTTCATACCTGCATTTAATGTCAGCGTATCAAACGCGATAGGTAAACGTGCACCATCAACAAACTGCACGACTTTGACTCCATCACCGCTCAAATCCACTTTCACTTGCGGCAGGCTACCATCCGCTTTCCAAATAGCATTTGCACGCCCGGTGAATACCCCATTTACGCGAGTATCACTTGGCATAAACGGTTTGATCATTGCAAGGTCAAAACGTTCTAATACAATATCAGCGCTACCACTTTTACCCGCTTTAACCGGCTTCGGTACACACACGCGAGCATTCGGGTTGACCCAGCAATGGCTACCAATGACCACTTCTTGCGTGGTGTTATTGTAGTTCAAGGACATGGCTTGATTCAGGCGCCATTCCCCAACCTCAGTATCAAATAAGGTATTGCTTAAGTTACCTTTCCACACTTCCGTTTGACGATCAAAGCCCCCTGCCAGCGCGAGCTGTCCAGAAACTGGTTTGCCCGTCATATTCAGTTTTAACGTATGCTGTTTTTCAGTCCCTTTAGCATCTAGCGTTAGGTTACTAATGGCTAAATCCGCTTGGCGCAATCCGCGCACCACCACAGATAAATCACCTTTGATTTGGTCACCCGTTGCTACGTTACCTTTAATGGTGGTGGTCTCAACAGTTAAATCTTGCCATTTCACGCCACGCGCCGTTAAATCCGCCAGCGCTTGTGGGGCTTGTAAATCACCGCGAAGTTTGAGATCCCCAATGATCACGCCGCCTAATCCTGGCACTAACCCATTCAATGCTGGGGCATTAATTTTGGCATCAAGGTTCCATTTATCCGCTAAAGAGCCCTTCACATTCACGCTGTTTTTGCCCAGCAAGAGGTTAAAGTCTGGGATATTCCATTGCCCTGCGGCATTTCCTTTAGCTTGCCCACGCGCCTTTAAGATGTGCTGTTTAACATTACCATCTAAGGTGATTTCAGGGATCTCTAACTGCCAGCTTCCACCATATAGGCTGCCTCGCGTGGCAATTTTCCCTTCAACTTTCGCTGGCCATTCTGGATATTGCTTCGCCGTATTAATACCTGATAACGTCAGCACCATATTCCAGCTAATAGCTTTACTCCAATCAGCCACCCCGGATAGGTCTGCATTACCTTGCAATGCGGATAAGCGTAAACGGGTTAAATCAATTTTTTCTTCGTTCCCTTTCGCATCTAATAATAACTTAGATGGCGGTAGGTCTTGCCCCGTGATGGCTGAACGTAATGAAAGGTCATAGCTAGAAGGACGACCATTTAAGCGTAAGCGAGTGTCATCAAGCTTATATTGGCTTTCTCCCACCAGCGGCCAAGTTAATTTTTTGCTTTCTAAAGTCAACTCAATCGGAAAATCTGCCTGCGCTAAATCGGTCTGAGCTTCTAGTGTCGCCGTAATTGGACCATTCAGATTCAATGCCAGCATCAGCTCATCCATCAGTCCACCTTTAAGCGTTAAATCGACTTTCTGTCCATTTAAATCTTCAAGGCGGCTTTCACCAATAACGGATAGCGCGACTGGCCATTTTTCTTGCAAAGAAATCGATCCAGAAACCGCAACATTACCTTGCGGTGCATCGACTTTTAGCTGCTTTAATAAAACATTCTGCCCTTCATTTTCTAACTTCAAATTCAGGCTATTAATCGTAATGTCCGTGTCGCCTTTTAATTGGAAATTAGAGGCATTGATCCCCTCAACATTCAAGTCAACCGGTAGGATAATTTCAGGTAGCTCCGCTAATAGCGGCTTAGAAAATAACGTTTTAAGCTGATCACCAAGGGATGGCTGCTCACCTTCAGGCACGACGGGTTCAACTGGTTTTGGCGCCTCAGCCAGCTCACTAGGCGGTAAGCTTATAGCAAGGTTAATAATATCGGTTGGCGTGATTTCGATAGCTCTTTTTTGCCATGTGATCCCTGTGGCGAATTTGTCGAGATCAATCACAGTCCCATCGACATTAACATGAGTATCAACCAACGCTAATTGAGCCAAACGAATGGTTAGCGGGGCATTCAGTTCTGTTAGCGGCTCAGAAGGCGGAGTTTCTTCAGACGGCGGGAATTGGCTAGTATCCACATTCACCATCACGCTTTCTGTTGATAAATCATCAATGCAGACTTCACGGCTGGTCAGGCACTTTAAACGTAATGCAAGGTGGATTTTCTTCGCATCCACATCCACACCTGGCATTTGGTACTTCACGCCAGAGAGCGTTAAATCGTTAATATCACCATCAATGGAGCCAATAGTCAGTTCAGGTACAAAACGTGTGGCGGAGTTCAACGCAAAATGCAGGCCCGATTTAGTACCCAAAACCCAATACAGCGCACCAACGACCAGAACTAACAATAATAAAATGGTGATTGCAATCCACTTTAGCCATTTCATCCATTTCATAGTTCTGTCCCCAATCCGATGTAAAACTGAATTTTGTTATTATCTGGGTCACCAATAGGCTTGGCTAAATCAAATTTAATCGGTCCAACCGGGGAAACCCAACGGATCCCCACACCGGCACCGGTTTTAAAATCACTATTTTTGAAATCGTCTACCGCTTCACCACTATCAATAAAGGTGGCTCCCCACCAGTTACCCGTGAAATTATATTGATATTCGACGGATCCAACCGCCAGCTTAGATGCCCCGGTAAGCTTACCGCTACTATCTTCTGGGGAGATTTTTTGATAACCATAACCACGGACACTACCGTCACCCCCTGCGAAGAAACGTAAGTCTGGCGGGACTTTGTCAAAGTTATTGGTTTCAATCCAACCAAGGTTTCCACGTACGACAAATCGATGTCCTTCCCATGGAGTACGGATCCACACATTCTTGGCTTGTAATACCAGGAAGTCGATATCCGAACCCCATATTTTATTGGAGTAATCGATAGAATAGCGCTGGCTATCACCCCAGGTTGGCATCACGCCACCTTTTTGACGAATTCGGCTGACGTTTGCCCCCGGATACAGCAACATCGTGGTGTTGGTCACATCCGCTTGGGTAAAGTTACTCAACATCCAGCGCATATTCACGCCATACTGCCAACCACTTGAATAATCCCAATTACGAGACACGTTCAGTGTGGTGGTATTCGATTGAGTATCGTTCAAATCCGTGCGTTTGAACCCACCTTGAATCGCATAATATTGCTCTAGAGGATTCGCTTTGAGTGGAATTTTGTAGCTGGCATCAATCAGCTGTTCCGGCTGAGAGAGACTAATGCTGGAGGTTAAACTTTGTCCCCGTGAGTTTATCCACGGCTTGTTCCATATCGCTTTTACGCGAGGCCCCACATCGGTCGCGTAACCACCACCCAACTCAAGGAAGTTTTGCGCTCTTGGGATCATGACCCCTTCCATGGGTAATAGATCCGTATGCTCCTCACGAGCTTTTTGAATATTCGGCGTGACTAGCGCAGAGTTGAACCATCCTGTTGATGCTAAACGTTGGTTATATTCGGCAAGCTGTTCTGACGTGTAATATTCCCCTTCTTTAAAAGGAGAAAGGTTTTCGAGGTAATCCTTGCGAATTTGCGAGCCTTCAAAGGTTAATTTACCAAAACGGTAGCGCTCACCACTGTTAAAATCAAAATCCCAATAAGCAGCATGATGATCAACAGAAATGCCTAGCTGGCTTTTTTCCATCATGGCATCGAAATACCCTTTACGGATAGCTAGGCTGCTAAATTTACCTTTGAAGTCTTCATAATCACCATCATTTTGGATGATGCCATATTTCGGCGTGCTTTTTTTCAGCATCTTGGCGTAATCAGGGTCTGTTTTCGCTCCCCCTTCTAACACCACATTGACACCTTGTAGAAGAATAGGCTCCCCCGGAGAAACCTTGGCCGTCAAAATTGAACGTGCTGGCGGGGTTTTCTCTTCATAGCTAAATTCTACTGTAGGTTCATAATATCCCAGTGGTTTTAACCCTTCACGAATCGCTTTTTCTACTCGAGCACGAAAACGTCCATTTGCAACGACTTCATCTTGTGAAATATTAGAAAGCTGAATACGGACATTCTGGTTGAGTTGCCCTTCAAGCCCTTCAATATTAAGGCGTAGATTCGCAGCAAATACCGCTGGTACCGCCGTTGTTAGGCATACTACACAAAGGGTAAGATATTTCGACACGCCTGCTCCTAGGGTGATAGACAATTTGGCTTATTATTCAACAACGACTTATTTTGAGTAAAATAGACCACTGACACAAGTTTTTATCCCAATTTTTACTTTATTTCTATACAGATTGTATTTAGGAATCGTTATGACTTTTAATCAATTTCAGTCCGATAATGAATTTCAAGCACTTCCGGGGCGTCACTCGTCAATGGCGTTGTCACCTTACCATGCAGTGACCCATCATTCGATTGAGATTATTCCTAAGAATATGGAAATTGCTTATTTTGCAATGGGTTGCTTCTGGGGTGTGGAACGATTATTTTGGCAACAAACGGGAATTTATACGACATCTGCAGGTTACAGCGGTGGTCTCACACCGAATCCAACCTATGAAGAAGTGTGTACCGGATTAACCGGACATACTGAAATCGTTCGCGTGGTTTTTGACCCTGAAATCATTTCATTTGCTCAGCTGCTAACGCTATTTTGGGAAAATCACGACCCAGCCCAAGGCATGCGCCAAGGTAATGATATTGGCACCCAATATCGCTCAGCAATTTACACCGTGTCAGATGAACAATATCAACTGGCGATGCAAACCCGCGAAGCTTACCAACAGGCGATGGCTGAAAAGCAGGATAACCGCCCGATTACCACCGAGATTCGACCACTCGAAACCTTCTATTTTGCTGAGGATTATCACCAGCAATATCTGTATAAAAATCCCAACGGCTATTGTGGGCTTGGTGGCATTGGGGTCTGTCTTCCATCTTGACTGACATTATAATGACGAATATATAGCCAGATAAAATAGGCTAGTGCTATACTTAGCGCGATACCCACCGCGCTAAGGCGCTAATTAATATTGAAATGGAATACCCTTACATTGCCTTTAGGATTTCAAGAAGTGACAATTCACTACCTAGAGGGTTGGATAATTTATGCTAAACAGTTTACTTATCGTTCTTTTATTATGTGCAATCAGCGCATTTTTTTCGCTGTCCGAAATTTCATTGGCAGCTTCTCGCCGTATTAAATTGAAGTTAATGGCCGACGAAGGCAACATTAACGCCGCTCGCGTTCTCAAACTACAAGAAATGCCGGGCATGTTTTTCACCGTCGTACAAATTGGCTTAAACGCCGTCGCGATTTTGGCTGGTATTGTGGGTGAATCTGCATTCGCTCCTGCATTGCAAGAGCTATTCATTAAATTCTTATCCCCGGCATGGGCACAGCAAACCGCTTCTATCCTGTCATTTACCATCGTAACCAGCTTATTTATTCTGGTGGCTGACTTAACACCAAAACGTATTGGAATGGTAAAACCTGAAGCTATCGCTATACGCATTGTTAACCCAATGCGTTTCTGCTTAGTGGTGTTAAGCCCGCTCGTATGGTTCTTTAACGGCTTAGCGAACTTATTTTTCAAACTGTTCAAATTACCCACTGCACGTAATGAAGACATTACTTCTGATGATATCTTTGCTGTTGTTGAAGCGGGCGCTGTCGCTGGGGTGTTGCGTAAACAAGAGCACGAACTTATTGAAAATGTGTTTGAACTTGAGTCCCGTACCGTTCCATCTGCGATGACACCACGAGAAAACATCATTTTCTTTGATAAAGACGAATCTGAAGAGAGCATCAAACACAAAATCTCCACTCAGCCACATTCGAAGTTTTTAGTTTGTGCAGGGGATATCGACCATGTGATTGGTTATGTAGATTCCAAAGAGCTCCTCAACCGCGTATTAAATGGTCAAAGCCTGAGCTTACGTGACGGTGTACATATCCAGAACACATTAATGCTTCCGGATACCTTATCCCTGTCTGATACCTTAGAAGCCTTTAAAAATAGTGGCGTCGATTTTGCCGTTATCCTGAACGAATATGCCTTAGTGATGGGAGTTATTACCATCAATGACGTGATGATCACCTTAATGGGTGACTTGATTGGTCCGGGGCAAGAAGAGCAAATTATTACCCGTGATGAAAATTCATGGTTGGTTGATGGGGGAACGCCAATTGAGGATGTTCAACGTATCCTTGATATCGACGAATTCCCAGATTTCAGCAACTACGAAACCATCGCAGGCTTTATGATGTATCGCTTGAGAAAGATGCCGAAACGCACTGATTATGTGAAATATGCGGGCTACAAATTTGAAGTGGTCGATATTGATAACTACAAGATTGATCAACTGCTGGTCACGCGTATCACGAATACTCCGTCCGCGGTTGTGGTTCAGCCAGGTACTGCAGGTAGTGAAGATACGTCACATACTCAAAATAACCACTGATAGCCAATATGAACACGCCACTGTCAGTGGCGTTGTTATTAAGGCGCTTGAAGGTTGTTAGCCTAACACTTAGCTGGCTAATAGCCTGTTTAGCCCAACTCAGCTCGCAGTAATACCACTTGCTTGTTCACTTCATTCATTACATTGTAATGCGTTTTATCAGTCACTTTTGGCGGTAAAATCTTCCCATTATTGAATTCGAAAGCTCCAAAATCCTTAATGTAGAGCCTACCTCTGAATAGTGTTTTCACGTATAGAGCAATTTTCGATGGGTTATAATGCTTAAAAATTTTCATTAGAACTGATCTCCATGTTGTTCTGACGATACCTCACTGCATATCGTTCAATAATCATAGACTAGAAAATTTTGTTTTGGTTCGGAAATTGCAATTTTATTCAAAATGCTGACACAACATGACATTGTCAATATACTGTTAAATCATACTTAAACCTCATCTTTATGCTGAATTTTACGATTTTGTTAATTTTCATCTTGCCACTCATCCGATGAGCTATGCTATAACTAGCAGCACCAGAAATCCTCACCCTATACACAACAATGACAATGATTTCTAAAGGTACCTTTATGATAAAAAAACTGCTTTTATTAACCTGCTTACTGGGTTTATCTTCAACGGGATTCGCGATTAATATTCAATTAAATCAACCTGTACCCGCCGTTACCGTCACAGATAAAGGCGAATTACAGTTAGATAATGCGGGAAAATTCAATTACCAACCGTGGAAGAGCCAGCAACTTGCCGGTAAAGTTCGCACCATTCAACACATTGCTGGACGCTCTTCAGCCAAAGAGCTTAATGCTCCGCTTATCGAAGCGATTAAACAAGCCAAATTCCCTCACGATAAATACCAAACCACCAGCATTATCAATACGGATGATTCAATTTTTGGTACCGGTGTATTTGTAAAAAACAGCGTGGAAGACAGCAAGAAAGAGTTTCCTTACTCCCAATTTATTGTTGATAGTGATGGTGTCGTGAAGAATGCATGGAGCCTTGCGCCAGAGAGTTCCGCCATTATCATTCTCAACAAGCAAGGTAATGTCTTATTTTATAAAGATGGCGCGCTAACGCCTCAAGAGATCAATAAAGCCATTAGCGTGATTGTCACCGAATTAGAAAAGCCGTAATTAACAGAACCAGAGTTAGCGAAACCAACATTCAACAGATAAGAAAAGAGCCACTCCAGCTCTCGTTATCATAAACATAATGTTTTCCTAAGCGTCGACTGATGTTGACGCTTAGGAATTTGTTTTACTATCATGAGTTCCTGTTGAACATAACCGCAAAAGCACATCACAATAAGATTAAAATTCAGCTAATTATTCTGCAACAACCTCATTCAATATTGTGCATAAAATAGACTAACTTATGCATTCCAACGAACAGTGACACAAAAGCCCCCTTCCGTGACATTATTAAACGTCACATGGAGATGGTGTAACTGAGCCACGCGTTTAACAATTGATAACCCTAAGCCACTGCCCGTTTTTTCTTGTCCCGGTGGTCGATAGAAACGCTCCCCTAAGCGCGCTAATACCTCAGAAGAAACCCCATCACCATCATCTTTCACTTCCAGATAGTGGCGATACAAATTGACTTCAACCTTACCGGCAGCCTTACCATAGCGGATAGCATTGTGAAGAAGATTTTTTAAGAGTACGGACAATAAAAGTTTCTGCCCTTTAAAAGGCGGCGGCGTTTCAATGATTGATATTTTCAACGTTACCTGATTTTGCCGAGCTTCCAGCTCGCTCTCTTTAACGGCTTGCTCAATTAATTCCTGCCAACTCACTTCACTCACATCATCTAATTGATTAGAAGACTCTAAGCGGGATAAGGTTAATAGCTGGTCCACTAGCCGAGTGGCTCGGTCAATCCCTTCTGAAAGATTAGACACTGCATGTTGGCGAATCGCCTCGTCACTTCCAGCAATTTGTACCACTTCGGTTTGGACTTTCAGTGCAGCAAGAGGGCTACGCAGTTCATGGGCAGCATCAGAGGTAAATTGCCGTTCACGAACAAACATGTGATTTATTTTGTCGAATAATCCGTTCAGAGAATCTAGGATTGGCTTTGCTTCACTAGGAATTGTCGGCACCATCACTGGGCTCAGCTCATCCGGCTTTCTCTGCCGTAGCTGTTTAGCCACATCCCGTAGGGGTTTTAATGCGCGAGTGAGTAACCATAAAAATACAATTAACATTATTGGCAACGCCACCAGCCACGGTATGAGCTGGGAAAACATAATGCTGTTAGCCATACTTTGGCGGTATTCCCACTCTTGCCCTACCGCAATAATATATTGATTATCAATAGATTTAAGCCAAACAAAGCGCCACTCATCATCACTACCTTTCAGTGTTCCCTCGCTGAATCCTTCACGCGTAAATTGAAACTCGATTTTACGTCCGTTGTCCCCATCATTGAGCACCATTTCGCCACTCGGAGTAAAAATCGCAAATGCCAATGCGTCATCGTCTTGGCTTCCACGATTTTTCCGCAATAACTTTTTGGTTTTACTCAATGATGCTTGAGGCAAGTCGATATCCGTCGGCAACACCGATAAACGCTTTGCAAATACCATCTGTTGAGTATCAAACAATTCGTTAATGGTTTTATAGGTTTGATACCATGCCAATGAGCTAGCAATTCCCCACGTCATTACCGCGAGGAGCAATAACATCAAAGTCAATTTGAGCCTTAAGCTGAACGTTTTCATGCTTCATCACCCAGTCGATAACCAACACCATGAACAGTTTGAATAAACTTGCTGCCTAATTTACGGCGTAAGTGGTGAATATGAACTTCAACCGAGTTACTAGAGACTTCTTCATCCCAGTTATACAACTTTTCTTCTATCGCACTACGAGACAGCACTTTTTTCGGGTTGTGCAAAAATAATGATAATAGCGCCAGCTCCTTACCCTTCAACTGCACAGGATTTCCTTGGTAAGTGACCGTCATCGCTAAAGGATCCATCTCCACGTCACCATGAACCAAAGTGGGTGATAGCTGCCCACTGCGTCGACGGATCAACGCTTGCAAACGTGCTGCAACCTCCGCTAGCGCAAACGGCTTACACAGATAATCATCAGCCCCTTGCTGTAATCCATTCACTCGTTGCTCAAGGGCATCCCGCGCCGTCAGAATCAAAACAGGCTCATCACGCCCTTGCTTACGCCAGAACTTCAAAATATCCATACCATCAATATGCGGAAGTGATAAATCCAGCACGACAGCATCATAAGGGGCATCAAACAAAGCCTGTTGACCTTGTTTACCATCCATAAACCAATCAAGGGTAAACCCCAATTGTGTTAACCCTACTTTTAGACCATCGCCAATTAATCGATCATCTTCTATTAATAAAATACGCATACTCAACCTCCGCATCGAATATTGTTATATTTATCTTATTAAATTCATGATGACCAGTGGTGATTGTCCAAATTAAAAATATATTTAATTAATTTGATTTCTTAAGATCCTGTTAAGATTTACTTGGTTAAATACATCCCATAGACCAAATTTCTGGTTACTTGTGGAGAAACAAAAATGAAAAAATTACCTTTAATCACCTTAATCGCTGCCCTTGCTACCGCTCCTGTTTTTGCTGCTACCGGTGGTTTTTCAGGTCCAGGTGAAGTCGCCAACACCACTAACACTGAAACCATGAAAACCCAAGAAGGTGGTTTTAACGGCCCGAATGCAAGTGAAACAACGGTTGCGAAAGCCCTTGAATTATCTGACAACAGCTGGGTTGTTTTACGCGGTAATCTCGTTAAACAACTGGACAAAAAACATTACGAATTCACCGATGGCACAGGCACCATCACCGTTGAAATTAGCCAAAAACGCTTCAATGGTGTGAACGTCACGCCGAAAGATAAAATCGAAATTCGCGGTGAAGTTGATAAAGACTGGAACTCTAAAGAGATCGACGTTAAACAACTGCAAATCATCAAATAATCCATCTCGATAAAAAGCCAGTAATACAACCTTACTGGCTTTTTATTATTTACTGTCTATTTTCCCTTTCTATTTATAGTGCTAGATTAAATTTATCTTATCTCTGCGCGACTTATTTATGAAACAGCCTCAAGTTAGGAATATCAGCGAAAAATTACTGTCAGATAATTGGTACATTCTCAAAAAATATACCTATGAATTACAGCGACACGACGGCTCTTGGCAAAAACAAGAGCGTGAAGTGTATGACCGTGGCGATGGCGCTGTCATTTTGCTGTATAACACATCCAAAAATAGCATTATCTTGATCCGTCAATTCCGTATGCCAATGTACGTTTCTGGATATAAACAGCTGCTGATTGAAGCCGCTGCTGGATTACTTGAGGGCTCTTCCCCTGAAGCAAGAATTATTGCTGAAGCCCAAGAAGAGACTGGCTATAAAATTGATAACCTAGAAAAGGTGTTTGAAGCCTTTATGAGCCCAGGTTCCGTCACTGAAAAGCTGCATTTTTACATTGCCCAATACAGTGATAAAGACCGCCAAAGTGATGGTGGCGGACTCGCTGATGAAGGTGAAGATATTGAGGTTATGGAATGGTCATTCCCTAATGCGCTTGCCGCTATCAAAAATGGTGAAATCATGGATGGCAAAACCATTATGCTTATTCAACATCTCGCCTTAAGCGGAATTCTAAGTCCCAAAAAATAGTTAATTTTTAAAGGGTGAAAATAGCATTTTTGCCCTTCCACTCTTAAACTATTTTATATAGTCATCATTAAACGATTTCTTTGCTATTTATTTTTCTATTCTCTTTCTTATTTTCATACTTTATTCTCTTATTTTTTATAAATTACAATTTATTACACTTTCCATTACCGAGCATCTAAACTCGATAATAAAAAGAATAAAATAGAGTTTATTCTATCAAAAAATAATTATCTTTTATCGC
>NZ_JAERJY010000083.1:0-14943 GCF_018257375.1 Providencia sp. JGM181
AAGTTCGTCTTATTATTTGAATATGAATATATTTAGTGGATGTCTTTTATCCTGATATTGAAGATTTGAATATTCAATATCAGGATTGTAGGAGTCAAGGCGGATAGATTAGTCGTGAATAGCTAAAAATCGGTGAATCGCTCGTAGTACATGCTCCGGCTTTTCGGCATGAACCCAATGCCCAGCATCAGCAACCACCCAAGCTTTGGCTTGAGGAAACTGAGCTGCAATGCTGTCGCGGTACTCGGCTTGCACATAGGGTGAGTTTCCGCCGGGGATCAGTAACACGGGTTTATCCCATGCAGGCACTGTTTTCCACCCGATGATCTTTTCATAGTTAGCTTTGATTGCCGAAAGGTTGAATTTCCACTCACCTTGTTTAAAGGATTTTAGTAAGAATTGAATGACACCTTCTTCGGGAATGAATTTGCGCATAATGCCGCTAGCCTCTTGACGGGTTTTAGCGTGCGCTTGAGTTGTTGCTTCTAGCGCTGCAATAATTTCGTCATGGCGGCGAACGTTGTAAGCGACAGGTGCGATATCGATGGCCACAATTTTTTCGATGAAATCAGGTGCTATTTCACTGGCAGCCATGGCAATTTTTCCACCCATAGAATGTCCAATAAGAATGGCATTGTCGTAACCAAGGGATTTTACGAGTGAAATCACATCTTCGGCCATCTGTTGGTATTCCATTTCGTCAGAACGAAATGAGTCACCATGATTGCGTACATCGATTTGAATAGTATCGAAATAGTTTTGTAAGTCACGACCTAAAACACCTAAATTATTCAGGTCACCAAAGAGTCCATGGATCAAAACGACGGGGGTGACGGTGATCGGATTTTCAGGTTTATGGATTGTATAATTGAGTAATTCGGTCATATTTGGACTACGATTGATGTTGTTTGTCAGATTGAAGACTTATCATGGCATGGTGATGCCAAAAAACCAAATCTGTATAATCATAACAAGGTAACCTACTGAAATCCCATGAAACTTAACTCGTTGTTTGTTTTAAGTTATTGAAATTTTAATTGTTTTGTTTTTTTTAAATCTGGCTTATAATCTGGCGCGAATTTTAGATTAAGAAAGTACTGGGAAAAAATGAAAACGATAGAAGTTGATGAAGAGCTTTACCGCTATATTGCAAGTCACACACAGCATATCGGTGAAAGTGCATCGGATATTTTACGCCGTATGCTAAATTTCAAATCCGCGCAGCAGCCAGTACCCGCAAAAGAAGTGAGTGTAGCACCGTTAGCACCGCAAGATGCGCCGGTGATGAATACCAAGGTGGTTGCTCAAAACCCTGTGAGAGTGATCAGAGAATTATTATTATCTGATGCTTATGCAGAGAAAAATAAGGCGATTGATCGCTTTATGCTAATTCTTTCAACGCTATATAGCTTAGATGCGAAAAGCTTTGAGAGCGCAACAGAATCCATGCATGGTCGTACCCGTGTTTATTTTGCGGGTGATGAGCAAACATTACTGGCCGCGGGCAAGCAATCAAAACCTCGCCATATACCCGGCACGCCGTATTGGGTGATCACTAACACCAATACCAATCGCAAGCGCAGTATGATTGATGCGATTATGCAAGAGATGAACTTCCCTGCGAATGTCATCGAAAAAGTTGGCAATACGATTTAACTTTGGTAAATACAATTTAACCTTAGTAATACTATCTAATCTCGATAGTCATCTAAACATTGTGAAGTCACTGGTGTTTCACGCTAAGCATCAGTGCTTTGGGAGATAACAAGTGGCAATTCATGAACGAGCAGGGCAGCTTCCATTTCAAAGTGATTTGATTAACGTTGCTCAGTTAACGGCTCAATATTATACCCAACAGCCAGATCCCGATGTGTCTTCTCAGGCTGTTAAGTTTGGGACATCTGGGCATCGTGGTAGCTCACTGCGTAAAAACTTTAATGAAAACCACATTCTGGCAATCGCTCAAGCGATAGCGGATCTGCGTAAGCAGCAAGGGGTAACAGGGCCTTGTTATGTGGGTAAAGATACCCATGCGCTGTCAGAAGCCGCCTTTATGTCGGTGATTGAAGTATTAGCCGCTAACCAAGTTCATGTTATTGTTCAAGAAGATAACGGTTTTACCCCAACGCCGGCTATCTCCCACGCGATTTTAAGCTATAACAAAGCACATCAAGACGTTGCTGATGGCATCGTAATCACACCATCCCATAACCCACCAGAAGATGGCGGGATTAAATATAATCCAGCTAACGGTGGTCCTGCAGATACAGATTTAACCTCGGTTATTGAACAGAATGCTAATCAGTTACTTGCAGCCGATCTGGATGGCGTGAAGTGCTTAGATTTTGCTGATGCCATGGCCAGCGGTTTTGTCACAGAACAAGATCTGGTGATGCCATACGTTCGCGCGCTCGGTGAAGTGGTGGATATGCAAGCTATCCAAAAGTCAGGGTTAAAAATCGGTGTCGACCCTCTGGGTGGTTCCGGTATTGAATACTGGAAAAAAATTGCAGAGTATTATCAATTAGATATTGAAATTGTTAATGACCAGCTAGACCAAACATTCCGCTTTATGCCATTAGACCACGATGGTGTGATCCGCATGGACTGTTCATCCCGTTGGGCGATGGCAGGCTTGCTGGGCATGAAGGAAAAGTTTGATTTAGCGTTTGCGAACGATCCAGATTATGATCGCCACGGTATTGTCACCCCAAGCGGGTTAATGAATCCTAACCACTATCTTGCTGTTGCTATTGATTATCTATTCCAACACCGCCCTCAATGGGGCAAAGAAGTTGCTGTAGGTAAAACGTTAGTTTCCAGCGCCATGATTGACCGTGTTGTTAATGATATTGGCCGTGAACTCATTGAAGTGCCTGTCGGTTTTAAATGGTTTGTGGATGGTTTATTTAACGGCAGCCTTGGTTTTGGTGGTGAAGAGAGTGCTGGCGCTTCATTTTTAAAATTTGATGGCACGCCGTGGTCGACGGATAAAGACGGCATTATTTTATGCCTACTGGCTGCAGAAATTACAGCCGTAACAGGGGAAAATCCTCAGCAGCGTTATAATAAACTTGCTGAAAAATTTGGTGCTCCAATCTACAGTCGTATCCAAGCGAAAGCGACCCACGAGCAGAAAGCTAAGTTAAGCAAATTATCACCAGAAATGGTATCAGCGGACACATTAGCGGGTGATAAAATCACTCAGCGTTTAACGGCGGCTCCGGGCAACGGTGCATCAATTGGTGGGTTAAAAATCATGACTGACTATGGTTGGTTTGCCGCTCGCCCATCAGGTACTGAAGAAGCCTACAAAATTTACTGTGAAAGCTTCCGTGGTGAAGAACATCTTCACTTGATTGAGAAAGAAGCGATTGAAATCGTCAGTAAAGTCATTAGCTAATTATTGTCTTTAAAGCGGGTGGTAATCGCCCGCTTTTCATCATTAAATCCCCGACTACAAAATAAAGCAGATTCGAGATTTTATCCCCTTTTTAGCACACATTACTTCATAAAATTGCGGTAGCTGATTCTGTGACGCTATTAACAAAATTGTTTTCTTTTTTTACCCTTCAAATTTGACCTTTTGTTTTTGTCATCGATACGTAATAACCGTTGCAGCTAGTGGCACGGAATGATACAACTTTAGGTATCTGAGTGATGTTAACTAACAATATTGAAGGTAGGTAAGGTCAATGAGTCAGGTTTATAATTTTAGCGCAGGGCCGGCAATGTTACCCATTGAAGTCATGCGCCGTGCAGAGCAAGAATTTTGTAACTGGAAAGGTTTAGGGGTTTCTGTGATGGAAGTGAGCCATCGCGGGAAGGATTTTATTGAAGTTGCGAAAGAAGCAGAACAAGATTTACGCGACTTATTAAATATCCCTGATAACTATAAAGTTTTATTCTGTCATGGTGGTGCTCGTGCTCACTTTGCCACACTGCCAATGAACCTGTTAGGCGATAAAACGACAGCTGACTACATTGTCAGTGGCTATTGGTCGGAATCTGCGGCGAAAGAAGCTGCAAAATATTGCACACCGAATGTGATTGATGTCGTTCAAGAAAATAACGGTGTTGTCAGCATCAAACCAATGAGCGAATGGCCATTAAGCAAAGATGCAGCCTATGTTCATTATTGCCCGAATGAAACCATTGGTGGCTTAGCTATCCATGAAGAGCCTGATTTCCCTGCGGACAAAATTATTGTTGCTGACTATTCATCTGCGATTTTATCTAAACCTATCGATGTAAGTCGCTATGGTGTGATTTATGCCGGTGCACAGAAAAATATTGGTCCAGCAGGTTTAACGCTGGTTATCATTCGTGAAGACCTACTAGGCAAAGCTTCACCTCAAACGCCATCTGTTTTCGATTACACGGTACTTGCGCAATATGAATCCATGTTCAATACTCCGCCAACTTTTGCTTGGTATTTAGCGGGTATGGTTTTCAAATGGTTAAAAGAGCAAGGCGGATTGCAGGAAATTGCAAAACGTAACTATGAAAAATCACAGTTACTGTATAGCGCAATTGATGACAGTGAATTCTATATTAACCGCGTCGCGGTAGAAAACCGCTCTTGGATGAACGTACCATTCCAAATGCAAAACCCTGCACTGGATGCAACATTTATCGAAGATGCTAAAAACCAAGGGTTATTATCACTAAAAGGCCACAAGGTTTCTGGCGGAATGCGTGCATCTATTTACAATGCGATGCCGTTGGCGGGTGTTCAGGCGTTAGTCGACTTTATGGCTGATTTTGAACGCCATCATGCCTAATTTATGATGTACTAGTAGTCAAGCCGATTTGCTCAGGAAGAACGAGTCGGCTTATTAATTTAAATAACGATAAAAAAGTAGCAAATCACATCGGAGAAATCACTTTTCATGCAATCCCTGACATTACAACCAATTTCTTCAATTAATGGCACCATTAATCTGCCGGGATCAAAAAGTGTCTCCAACCGCGCACTTCTATTAGCCGCCATGGCAAAAGGTACCACAGTACTGACTAACTTATTAGACAGTGATGATATTCGCCATATGCTGAATGCATTAAGCCTACTAGGTGTTAAATATCAATTATCTGAAGATAAAACTCGTTGCCAAGTTGAAGGGATAAATGGCTGTTTATCTCATCAAGGTGAGCTTGAGATCTTTTTAGGTAATGCGGGCACAGCGATGCGTCCATTAACAGCAGCACTGTCATTATGCGCAAATAATATTGTGCTGACAGGCGAGCCTAGAATGAAAGAGCGCCCAATTGGTCACTTAGTTGATGCTTTAAGAGAAGGTGGTGCTGATATTGATTATCTTGAACAAGAAAATTACCCTCCGATGCGCTTAAACGGTGGCTTTGTTGGTGGGAATATTTCCGTAGATGGCTCGGTTTCTAGCCAATTTTTAACCGCATTACTAATGGCAGCGCCTTTAGCTTCACAGGACACGGTAATTACTATTGCGGGTGATTTGGTTTCCAAGCCGTATATCGACATTACGCTGGCATTAATGAAAACCTTTGGTGTGGATGTTGAAAATCATCAATACCAAAAATTTGTGATTAAAGGTCAGCAGCAGTATGTATCCCCGGGTGAGTACCTTGTCGAGGGGGATGCGTCTTCCGCTTCCTATTTCCTTGCAGCAGCAGCGATTAAAGGTGGCGTCGTTCGAGTCACTGGGATAGGTCGCAACAGCTTACAGGGTGATACGAAATTCGCTAACGTTTTGGAAAAAATGGGCGCAATTATCCGCTGGGGGGATGATTACGTTGAATGTGAGCGTGGCACTCTGAACGGCATTGATATGGATATGAACGCTATTCCCGATGCAGCGATGACTATCGGAACGGTCGCTCTATTTGCAAAGGGCGAGACAGTTATTCGTAATATTTATAACTGGCGAGTAAAAGAAACAGATCGCTTATATGCAATGGCGACCGAACTGCGTAAAGTGGGCGCGGAAGTAGAAGAAGGGCATGATTTTATCCGTGTTGTACCACCAGCCCAGATAAAACACGCTGAAATCGAAACCTATAATGACCATCGTATTGCGATGTGCTTCTCATTGGTAGCGCTTTCCGATACCCCTGTGACGATTCTAGATCCGGGTTGTACAGCAAAAACTTTCCCTGATTATTTCCAGCAACTCGCACGATTAAGTCACTAACTGAATTGGATTGGTTGATTAACATCAATGTGTTATCAACCAATTTTTTCCTTTCATTTTCCTTACCTTCATCTATTTTTATTTGTAACAAACTCACCTGCGTATTTCACAATATCGATGAGTAGGTATAATACTCCCACAGATTTTAATTGCGGGTAGCTGAAGCTATTTGCAGGAAAGGAGATTTTTTATGGTGGCTATCGCCCCTGTAATCACCGTTGATGGACCAAGCGGAGCGGGTAAGGGTACTCTTTGCCAAGCATTAGCAAATGAATTTGGATGGCAATTATTAGACTCTGGTGCGATTTACCGCGTATTAGCGTTAGCGGCTCTGCATCACCACGTCGATATTCAATCTGAAGATGCTTTAGTGCCTTTAGCTGCAAATTTAGATGTGCGTTTTGTACCTGAAGAAAATCGTTTAAAAGTTATTCTCGAAGGTGAAGATGTGTCTAATGAAATTAGGCAAGAAACCGTCGGGAACACCGCATCTCAAACAGCCACGTTCCCACGCGTGCGAGAAGCACTGTTAAGACGCCAGCGAGCATTTAGAATGATGCCCGGTTTAATCGCTGATGGCCGTGATATGGGTACGGTAGTTTTTCCTGATGCGCCAGTGAAAATTTTTCTGGATGCCTCCGCCGAGGAGCGAGCTCATCGCCGGATGAAGCAGTTGCAGGAGAAAGGGTTTGATGTTAACTTTGAGCGACTTTTGACCGAAATTCAAGAGCGCGATTATCGGGATCGTAACCGTCCGGTTGCTCCTCTTATTGCCGCTAAAGATGCGTTAGTGCTGGATTCCACAAGTATGTCTATTGAGGAAGTTATTGAAAAAGCACGCACCTACGCGAAAAAAATTCTACAATTATCGTGATAATAGGCTTTATTTTAGCTTATAATTAGATAATATACGCAATTACCTCCATGCTGGTTATTTTCTAACATGGTTAAAACCTTGCGACAAGGAATGTTGTGGGGTATGTGAAACAACCCCATTTGGCGGGATGCTAGATGGACGTTAATATAAGACACTTGAAGATCATTAATATGACTGAATCTTTTGCTCAACTCTTTGAAGAATCCCTGCAGAATATTGAAACTCGTCCTGGTTCTATTGTACGCGGTACAGTAGTTGCTATCGATAAAGACGTAGTCCTGGTAGACGCAGGTCTTAAATCAGAATCTGCTATCCCAGTAGAACAGTTCAAAAATGCTCAGGGTGAGCTGGAAATCCAAGTTGGCGACGAAATCGATGTAGCTCTGGATGCAGTAGAAGATGGTTTCGGTGAAACTATTCTGTCTCGTGAGAAAGCTAAACGTCATGAAGCATGGCTGATGCTGGAAAAAGCTTACGAAGAAGCTGAAACTGTAACTGGTGTTATCAACGGTAAAGTTAAAGGTGGTTTCACTGTAGAACTGAACGGCATTCGTGCTTTCTTACCAGGTTCACTGGTAGATGTACGCCCAGTTCGTGATACTACGCACTTGGAAGGCAAAGAGCTTGAGTTCAAAGTAATCAAGCTGGATCAGAAACGCAACAACGTTGTTGTTTCTCGTCGTGCTGTAATTGAATCTGAAAGCAGCGCTGAGCGCGATCAACTGCTGGAAAATCTGCAAGAAGGCATGGAAGTTAAAGGTATCGTTAAGAACCTTACTGACTACGGTGCATTCGTTGATCTGGGCGGTGTTGACGGCCTGCTGCACATCACTGACATGGCTTGGAAACGTGTTAAACACCCAAGCGAAATCGTCAACGTTGGTGATGAAATCAATGTTAAAGTTCTGAAATTCGACCGTGAGCGCACTCGTGTTTCTCTGGGTCTGAAACAACTGGGCGAAGATCCTTGGGTCGCAATCGCTAAACGTTACCCAGAAGGTACTAAACTGACTGGTCGCGTTACTAACCTGACTGATTACGGTTGCTTCGTAGAAATCGAAGAAGGCGTTGAAGGTCTGGTTCACGTTTCAGAAATGGATTGGACTAACAAAAACATCCACCCATCTAAAGTTGTTAACGTTGGTGATGTTGTTGAAGTTATGGTTCTGGATATCGATGAAGAACGTCGTCGTATCTCTTTAGGCCTGAAACAATGCAAATCTAACCCATGGCAGCAATTTGCTGAGACTCACAACAAAGGCGACCGTGTTGAAGGTAAGATCAAGTCAATCACTGACTTCGGTATCTTCATTGGTCTGGACGGCGGCATCGATGGCCTGGTTCACCTGTCTGACATCTCCTGGAACGTTGCAGGCGAAGAAGCAGTTCGTGACTACAAAAAAGGCGACGAAATCGCAGCTGTTGTTCTGCAAGTCGACGCAGAGCGTGAGCGTATCTCTCTGGGCGTTAAACAGTTAGCTGAAGATCCATTCAACAACTACCTGGCAGCAACCAAGAAAGGCGCAATCGTTACTGGTAAAGTAATCGCAGTTGATGCTAAAGGTGCAACTGTAGAGCTGACTCTGGGCGTTGAAGGTTACCTGCGTGCATCAGAAGCTTCACGTGACCGTGTTGAAGATGCAACTCTGGTTCTGAACGTTGGTGATGATGTTGAAGCTAAATACACTGGTGTTGACCGTAAAAACCGTGTAATCAACCTGTCTGTTCGCGCTAAAGACGAAGCTGATGAGAAAGACGCTGTCGCAGCTGTGAACAAGCAAGAAGATACTGCATTCGGCAACAATGCAATGGCTGAAGCTTTCAAAGCAGCTAAAGGCGAATAATTAAGTGGGGGTAACTTCGGTTACCCCTTTGTATCGGTAGTTTAGGGAGGTACTATGACCAAGTCTGAATTAATTGAAAGACTGGCTAGCCAGCAGTCTCATCTTTCAGCGAAAACCGTTGAGGAAGCTGTAAAGGAAATACTTGAGCATATGGCTGATACGTTAGCTGAAGGCGAGCGTATTGAAGTCCGTGGATTCGGCAGTTTTTCTCTTCACTACCGTGCTCCACGCGTTGGCCGTAACCCAAAAACAGGTGATAAAGTGGAACTGGAAGGTAAATATGTTCCCCACTTTAAACCAGGTAAAGAGTTACGCGACCGTGTAAATATTTACGGCCAATAATCGACTGTAAATCTTAATTATTACTATAAAACAGCGCCTATATTGATATAGCGCTGTTTTTTTTATTTCTGCAATCTCCCCTTTCAATTTTCCCTATATTTCTCTCGAGCACCTTAATTAATCCATCATTTGTGGCTATTTTTGCGAAGCGCTTCGCAGCTCAATTTTTAATTCTTTTGCATTACACATTATTTTGGAATCACGCTTTAAATTTTTACTTACAGGGTTATTGAATCCCAGTGGATGCCTTTAACTTATCTGCACAGAAATAATCGTGGGTAGGTTTAAGGTCAATGGGAAACTATAGCCAGTATTACCAAAATACGCTCTCTTATATAGAAGCCTCTATTGCACTGATTATCGGTACGTTACCGCTACTTTTCTTGCAAAATATTCCTAGTTCTAGTCACTATTTAGTGGTCGGTATTATTCTGCTAGTCACTTTGGTTATTATTTGGCGCAATAAGCGCATTCGATTTTTGGCATTAATGGGAGCGGGGTTCCTTTGGGCTTGCTGGCATGGTGTTGAAGTGCGAAAGAAAATCGACTTTCTAAGTAGTGCTCATCGGCAATGGGATATTACGATTGTTAGCATTCCACTCAATCAGGATGATGCTAAAAAGAGAGCGAGAATAGACAGAGTCGATGGAATACGAATTTTTCCTCCGCTCTATGCTTCATGGAATTTAAAACAAAATAATCATGAAAAAGTCTGTGCAGGGCAGCAATGGCGGGTTGTTGGCAAGCTAAATCCTGTTCATGCTTCTCTGAATGAGGGCGGATTTGATCTGCAAAGGCATTTCATTGCTCAACGAGTCATCGGTACACTAAAAGTCAAACAAGCAGTACAAGTTGGTCAGCAATGTTCTCTACGGCAAAAAATTATTGACCAGTTCGACGAAATACTTTCGACACGACAAAATCATGGAATTATTTATGCGTTAATGTTTGGGGAAAGAGGAAGGCTTTCTGTCGAACATATACAATTATTGCAATCAACAGGATTGACACACTTGATCGCAATCTCTGGATTGCATATTGGAATCGCCTATTTAATTGGTTACTTATGCGCTCGCTTATTGCAATTTTTCTTACCTGTTAAATGGATAGGTGAGAATTTACCATTATTTTCAGGCGTTATATTTGCCTTACTCTATGCTTGGTTGTCGAATTTTGCGATTCCAGCAACTCGCGCTGTATTTGCATTGCTACTTTGGATTTATGTTCGTAAGCAGCCATTTTTCTGTTTTCCGTGGCAATGGGCGTTATGGAGTATTGCTGGGATTTTATTGTTTGATCCTCTTGCCATCCTTTCCGATAGCTTTTGGTTATCAAGCTTTGCTGTGTTAGCTATTCTGTATTGGTTTCGTGTTTTTCCCATTTCGTCTACGTTGAGTTGTCATCCAATCATGGGAAAAATAGTGCCACTAATTCATCTGCAAATTGGTTTATTGATTTTACTAATACCTATTCAAGTATTGTTGTTTAACGGCATTAATGTCATGAGCTTATTTGCAAACTTATGGTTTGTGCCTCTTATTACTTGGGTAGTAGTACCCGTTATTTTTAGCACGCTATTGTTGCCTCTTAGCGCTTGGCATAATGTTGCTTTCGGATTAATAGATAATATCCTTGAGTTTGGGCTAAGGCCGCTGACATATTTAAGCGGGTTTTGGACTGAAATTAACACAATGTCTATTTACACCGTGTTTTTTTGTTGGGTATTTGCTTTTATTATATTATTTGGTTGGTATAAAAATTACCTTGGTTTATTAAGTTGCATTGGTTTTTTATTATTTTTCACTAAGAGCCAAAGCCAGCACGAAGAGCATGACTGGTGCTTAACCATGTTGGATATTGGGCATGGGCTTGCTGTGGTTATGGTGCAAAATCAACAAGGGATTTTATATGATACGGGAAACCGCTGGCGTGATGGAAGCAACGCTAAACGGCAAATTATCCCTTTCTTAAAGCATCATCAAATCACGCCTATTAACGTAATTTTAAGTCACAATCACCTTGATCATACTGGTGGTATCTCCGATTTAATTGAAGCATATCCATGGTTAAATCTACGTAGCAGTTTTGGTCAGCTCAATCATCTTCCTTGTTATCAAGGACAACGTTGGCAATGGGGAATGTTAAGGTTCGAAGTATTGTGGCCCGAGAAATTAGCTGAGATATCGCACAATAATGACTCTTGTGTAATTCAGGTTAGTGATGGGCATCGGCGACTATTGCTTACGGGTGATTTGGAAAAACAAGGTGAAAAAAAGCTAGTATTACAAAATGATGGGCAGCTCAAAGCGGATATTTTATTTGTTCCTCATCATGGGAGTAATACATCTTCTACACCGTTATTTATACGAAAAGTACAGCCAACGTTGGCACTAGTTTCCTCTGCGAGATATAGCCCATGGAAAATACCATCAGATAAAGTCTATTTGCGCTATGCTAAAAAGAATATTCAGTGGCTAAATACGGCGGAGGAGGGGCAGGTAACAATATGTTTTAAAAAAGAAAAAATGGAAATTTTGCGTTACAGAAAAGAAATTAATCCACGTTGGTATCATCTGTGGTTTGGTGATCGCCAATTTCCCTTGTAGAATAGTGCGCTTACATTAAGTCTGGTAATAAAAGCATGAATGATCAAGACCTATCGACAAAGCAAACATTTAAGCGCCTATGGCCAACCATTGCGCCTTTTAAAATTGGATTAGTTGTTGCAGCAATTGCTCTTATCATCAACGCCGCAGGTGATGCGTTTATGATTTCTTTATTGAAACCATTATTAGATGACGGTTTTGGTAAAGCGGATAACAACACATTGAAGTGGTTACCGTTGGCAATTTTGGGCTTGATGATCGTGCGTGGATCTTCAAGTTTCGTCTCTACATACTGCGTTTCTTGGGTGTCAGGAAAAGTAGTGATGAGTATGCGCCGCAAATTATTTGGTCATATGATGGGAATGCCGGTGAGCTATTTTGACCAGCAATCCACAGGGACTTTATTATCGCGTATTACCTATGATTCAGAGCAGGTTGCATCTTCGGCATCTGGTGCTCTCATTACCATTATTCGCGAAGGAACTTATATCATCGCGTTATTTGGTATTATGTTTTATAACAGCTGGCAATTGTCGTTGATTTTGATTGCTATTGCTCCTGTCGTCTCTATCACCATCCGCGTAGTTTCTAAGCGTTTTCGTAAAATTAGCAAAAACATGCAAACGGGTATGGGACATGTGACGACTAGCGCTGAGCAGATGCTTAAAGGGCATAAAGAAGTCCTCATTTTTGGTGGGCAGAAAGTCGAAACTGAACGTTTTGATAAAGTCAGCAATAATATGCGCCGTCAAAATATGAAGATGGTTAGCGCCTCAGCTATTTCTGATCCTATTGTTCAGATGATTGCCTCTTTTGCATTAGCGTTTGTTTTGTACGCAGCAAGTTTCCCTGAAATTAAAGAGCAATTATCACCAGGTACGATAGGTGTTGTTTTCTCGTCCATGTTTGCGTTAATGCGCCCACTTAAGTCTCTAACTAACGTTAATGCGCAATTCCAGCGTGGAATGGCAGCTTGCCAAACGTTATTTGCGATTTTAGATACTGAAAAAGAGAAGGATGAAGGAACGAAAGTTCTGACTCAAGTGAAAGGTGATATTGAGTTCGACTCAGTCACGTTTACTTATCAAACCAAAGAACACCCTGCACTAGAGGATGTTTCTTTTACGCTTCCTGCAGGCAAATCCGTTGCTTTAGTGGGGCGCTCGGGTTCAGGTAAATCGACCATCGCTAACTTAATTACCCGCTTCTATGATATCGATAAGGGCAGTATCCGTATTGATGGGCATGATATTCGTGATTACACCTTAGAGTCATTGCGTAGCCAAGTGGCTCTGGTTTCCCAGCACGTATATTTATTCAACGATACTGTTGCAAATAATATTGCCTATGCGACAGACGGGCGATATAGCCGAGCAGAAATTGAAAAAGCCGCTGAAATGGCTTACGCCATGGACTTTATACAAAAGCTGGATAATGGCTTAGATACGATGATTGGTGAAAATGGTGTGATGCTTTCCGGTGGTCAACGCCAGCGTATTGCAATTGCTCGTGCATTATTACGTGATGCGCCAATCTTGATTTTAGATGAAGCAACATCCGCTCTGGATACTGAATCAGAGCGTGCAATTCAAGCTGCGTTAGATGAATTACAGAAGAATAGAACTTCATTAGTTATTGCTCACCGTTTATCCACTATTGAAAATGCGGATCAAATATTGGTTGTACAAGATGGGCATATCATTGAACGTGGTGACCACTCAACGCTATTAGCGAAAAATGGGGCATACGCACAATTGCATAGGATCCAATTTAAGAATGATTGAGCGAATTTGGTCCGGTAAATCATGGCTCTATATTTTGTTGCTTCCGTTATCCTTCCTGTATGGATTGATAACGTTAGTGCGTCATATCGGCTATAAAACCGGATTACTTCGCTCATGGAAAGCTCCTGTACCTGTTGTGGTTGTGGGGAATTTAACTGCAGGGGGAAATGGAAAGACCCCTGTGGTTATTTGGCTAGTTGAATCGCTCATGAAACAAGGTGTTAGTGTTGGGGTTGTTTCTCGTGGGTATGGAGGTCAATCTGACCATTATCCACTAGTGTTAGATCAAACAACAACGACGGCAGTTGCAGGGGATGAGCCAGTTTTGATTTATCATCGTACTCATGCGCCTGTTGCAGTGGCACCAAAACGTAGTGATGCCATTAAAGCATTACTCGATAACTATCAATTAGATATTATTGTTACAGACGATGGTTTACAGCATTACGCATTGCAACGTGACTATGAAATCGTTGTCATTGATGGGCAGCGTCGTTTTGGTAATGGCTGGTGGTTACCCGCTGGGCCAATGCGTGAACGTGCAGGGCGATTAAAAACAGTGAATGCCTTGATTGTAAATGGTGGTATTCCTAACCCAAATGAAACACTGATGTCCCTAGAAGGGGAAATGGCAGTGAACTTAGCTACAGGCGAAAAATGCGCAGTCACTGAGCTTAACAATGTGGTTGCGATGGCGGGAATAGGTCATCCACCTCGTTTTTTCTCTTCTTTAGAAAGCAAGGGATTAACGCTCATTAATACCCATGCATTTTCTGATCATCAAGCTTATAGCCAGCAGCAACTCGCCCCTTTAGCAGAGACAAGTCAAAATTTGCTAATGACTGAAAAGGATGCGGTCAAATGTCATTCCTTTGCACAGGACAATTGGTGGTATCTTCCTGTGGAAGCGAATTTTGATAAAATAGGCGAAAAACGAATCTTAAGTGAAATAAAATCACTTATCTGAAATAAAACAGCTTGCTTTTAGGATTAATTTCAGATAATAATACCTGCAATGTGATGCAGATCTACTTATTATGTACCAAGTTGCAATACATTAATAAGTGGATTATTTGCTAGCTTTAATTTTACGACCCGTTCTTGAGTTAGTCACTTATCCTCGCAAGACACTACTTACTCTACTATTTCGTGTTGTCATCATAATGTCAAAATAGACTGTTAAGTTCACGGTAAATGTGTGGTGCCTGAAACCTACACTTGGGTCGTTATAAGATATGCATAAACATTTGATGCATAAATTGGTTAAGTTAATTACTCTTAATTATGTTAATAGATTGGCTTGAATAGATAGTTCAGAAT
>NZ_JAERJY010000084.1:0-14937 GCF_018257375.1 Providencia sp. JGM181
GTCACATCCTTGAACATTCTCTGTAAATGCCACTTTGAATAACCCGCTCTCGCGGCAACATTATCTAAATATGCTTATAACGTTATGTTTTTAATGAATAAAAATGTTTGTCTCAGATCCGATACAAACCCCTATTTCAATGTCGTCAAAAAGAGACATTTTACTAATTGATTTATATGAAGAAATTAATAGGCATTCTAAGCTGTCTCTAAATTGAGACAAAATAGCTGAATCGAACAGAATGGGATTTGGTAAGAATGAGGTGTTAAAAAGTCACAATAAGTAAGAAATAAAAATATCGTTTAAAAGCAGGGGAGTTACGAGGTGAGAAAAGAAAAAATTGGAACGATATAAAAGTTGGCACGCATTCTGCATTATCTATTATGTAGATGCTCATCCCACTTATTATGACAGCCTAGCTTCATAAACCCAGGGATGACGCAAAGCCGATTATCGGTGCCTATTGTCCAATTTAGATGATCAAGAGCTAATCCTCTTACCATCAGCGAACGGACGAAACGTTGAGTGAGGCACCATCCGTCTGTAGACCTGATTGTTATTTACACCTGCTTCGGCAGGTGTTTTTTTTTTGTATCAATCTTGGGTTGTCATTTTCTTTCCTAACCTGATGAGCATTAGGAAAGAAACATTATCTTCTCGCTTACGCTTTTTTCTCTTTGCTTAACCACTTGCTGATCCAGCGAGTTACATAGGTATAGGCAATAATAATAAAGGTAATAATAAAGATATCTTTATTCAGATCGGCGGTATTGAAGCCAATGATCGAAATAAAAATAAACGGGGATAAAATCAGAAGTAGCAGGTCAAAAAAGATCTGTAAACGATTTTGGCTCGCTACAATCCAACGCCAGAGAGTTTTCACTACATTCATATCTTTATCCTGAATTCATTCAAAACGAAAATGTATACGATTATTTATACACTATGTGACCCTTTTATAACATAGCAATATGCGGTTTGCCTTGATTCGCTAAAAGTGAATCTCACTGCGACTATCTTTTTGAGATAAATAGTAAAGATCCAAATCATAGATATAAAAAACGCCTCGGACTGGGAGGCGTTTTAGATCAAAGCTTAACGAGTGAGTTAAAAATTTATCCCTTTGCTCGCTCTTGTTTGAGGGAGTGAGTGAGCGCCTCTTGGCGAATTTTCGCCGCTTCATTCGGTTTGTGTAGCTTGTCATAAGCATCGGCTAACCAAGCTGCATCATAAGCATCAAAACGCTGTGCCAATGCGGCTTTAAAGTAGGTTTCTGCTTTTTCCCATTGGGCATGTTGAAGCGCAAGGATCCCTAATGTGCTATTGAGTAATGGTGTCGCGCCAGACTGTTTGACGAGGCTTAACAGTGTTTTTTCAATCGCTTCAGGTTGCTCGCTTTGTAATTTCGGTATCAGCAGCAGTAAACGTTCGTCATATTGCTGCTTCAATCCATCAATTATCATCTTTTCTGCGCTACGCGTATCACCACATTCAATTAAATGTTCGGCTAAGAAAGCTTGTAATGGCACTTCATGGCGAACTTTACGTGGCTGAGCTTTCCACCAATTTTTCAAGCCATCGCTACCACCTTCAGCCATACATTGGTTCATGAGCCCTTTGTACGCTTTGAGTTTTAACGCTTCAAGCTCATCTTCATTATGTAACTGGACTTTTGCCATAATCGGCAGCAGCTCAATGAGTGCTTGGTATGCGCCGGTACCTAAGTAAGCTTGTTCAGCTAAACGTAAAATTTCTGGGTGGCGTGGTGCTTGGTCGAGCAGCTTGTCGATGCCATTACGGGCAGCATGAATTTCGCCTTCCGCCAATTGGATGCGAACACGGCTAATATCCACGGGAAGTTGATCTTTACCTGCGGCTTCAGCAGCCCTATCTAAATATTGATGGGTGCGATAACTATCCCCACGTTGCTGGGCGGCTTCAGCTGCCATCAAGTAGTTAATGACTGGCTGCTGAGAAAAATCAGCATGCTTACTCATTAGTTTCTCGACTTGCTCCAAATCACCTTCGGCTAATTTGAGTAAGGCTTTTTGCGTTTGAGTGTGCGCTTTATGGTATTTATGACCGCTAAGCCAGCCTTTTGTCCGTGAGGTGGTGCTCATAAAGCGGCGGTAGCACCATCCAAGGAATAACAGAACAAATTGCAGCAGGATAAAACACAGCACAAGGCTGGTGACGCTGGTCGTAATATCGTAGCTATCGGTACGAATAAATACATAGCCTTGGTGACCTGCTAATAGAGGACCCAAGATAATGCCCGCAATCAGGACGATAAAGAGAACAAAGACTTTAATCATGATCACCCCTTATGCTCAGGGGCGTTTGCCGCATCCGTTACAGGAGCTTCGGCGGCAACGTCCGGTTTGTCGGTTTGCGTATCTGTAGGCGTTGTTGCCTCTTCGGCAGCTTTATCCGCTTCTTTTACCGCCTCAAGCGCGGCATCCTCGGAAACGCCAGTGGGTTCTGCATTTTGAGATAACAAATTGCGTACTCGCGTTTGCATCACTTTTTCCAGCTTCGCTTGGCTTTCTAAAGCTTCAGGCATATCGGCATCAATCGGTTGATTGATTAAATCATCGAGTTCCGTCAAAAAGGCTTTAGTGGCTGGTGCGTCCACATCAAAGTAAGCGCGTACCCACGTAGAAGCTTGCTCAAGGGATTGCTTGTACGTCTCTTCTTGATAACGCGGCACGGCTTGAGCTGCGATAAGTAATTGGGAGCGAATATTTTCACGCAGATAAATATCTTGGTTTGGGGCTAGCAACGGTGCTTCGGAGCCATCACGAGCGCGCACAGTGATAAAATCGCTGGTGAAACTTTTCCAGCTGCGTGCGAGGTTATCTTTCCAGTCTGCAATATCGTCACTGACATCAGTGCCGGTATCTTCTGGCGCATCGCCATTATTTAAATCGGCGAGGCGTAAGTTATCGACATCATTACTGAGCTGATTCAAACGTAAAATAATGCCGTCATAATCAATTTGGTTGATGGCAGCTAGCTTGTTCATATCATTGGCGATAGCTTTACGAATATCCAACAAACTTGGGTCATTCATTTCCGCTAAACTGGTGTCTGCGCTTTTGAGTAGAACGGCAGCAGTAACAGGATCATGGTCATTCCATAATTTGCGACCTGCCATTTTCACCATAAAATCAGCTTGGGCAATCAGCCAGTTTTTTACGTCTGAGCTGGAGAGTGCGGTGACGTGAGCTTGTAATTCTTGCATGCGACGATTGAGTTGATCTTCATAATCACGCGCATGGTTTTTTAGCTCGGTGTTGGTCGCGATGAGCGCATCTACACGTTGTCTATCGGCATTTTGTTGTTCAACTAATTCACTGACTTGCTGTTTCAGTTGGTTATTATCATGAACCAATTGCGCATTACTTTGCTGAGTAAAGTAGTACATCCCGCCGCCCATGACGACGATAATGGCGATAGCGATCGCACTGACTGCAAGACCAGGGCGTTTCTGTTTGGATGAAGGCGTCGGCTGACGAGTCTCTTTTTTCTCTGTCACAGCTTCATCATTAACAGTGTCGGTAATTTTGTCTTGTTCCGTCATAAATTAGCATCCCATATCGGTTGAAATTAATGCTTCAAGTAAAGCGTGATTATCTGCGCTAGTTGCCACACTGACCCGACGCCACCCACTTTGGCGGGCTTTTTCTGCAATTCGTTCGCTGACAACCAGTAGCCGGCGGGAATACCACCATTGTTGCATATCTTCAGCAATCAAATCGTTAAGTAGGGTCAACATTTCACCGCTTGTCACCACAATGTCGGTGATACCCGTGTTAAACCAAGTTTGGTTAAACTCAGTTTTATCATAGTGTATAGGTCGCCTTGCGTAGCATTCGCAGTAATCAACATCTGCACCTCGAGCGCGTAATGTTGAGGCAAGGAGTTCACGACCGCCATTACCTCGAAGGAGTAAGGCACGTTTCCCCACTAAATTTTGCAGGTCAGGGTGGGTGAGTAACACCTCGCTGGTTTCTCCTGCTTCAGCCCAACGGATAATTTGTCCAGTTAGTTGCTGAAAATAGTGACCTGTAGATTGTCCTATACCATAGTAGGATAACTTATCTGACCAGTCTCGTCCTGCTTGTTCCAGTGCTAAATTTGCATACCAGACGGCATTTTTAGATAAAAGAAAGACAAGGTCGTTTTCTGATAATCCATCTAAGCGAGAAGACAAAGTATTGAGCTGTGAACCCGCTTCAATCGTAATTAAGGGAGCCGGGTAAGCCTGCCCCCCAGTAGCATTAATGGCTGTTATCAACGCGGAGCCTGATGGCTCTGGGCGAGTAACAAGGACCCTCATGCTGGTGCATTGCCTTTATAGACTTCAGTGAGAATTTCACGGGCGCCATTATCAAGCAACTCTTCTGCCAGAGAAATACCGGCTTGGATTGCGTCGGTAGGCGCGATTAAGCGTTCTCCACGAATGACTTGGCTACCATCTGGGGCTCCAACGAGCGCACGTAGCCAGATTTTATCCCCTTTCCAAATAGCATAGCTACCAATAGGCACTTGGCAACCGCCTTCAAGGCGCATATTCATGGCGCGTTCAGCAAGGACACACACGGAGGTTTTATCGTGATTCAATGCGGCGAGTAAGTCACGGGTGCGTTGATCATCTAAGCGGCACTCGATACCTACGGCGCCTTGCCCAACGGCAGGTAAAGATTGTTCTGGTTCCAGTGCAGCTTTGATTCGCTCATCAAGTTTTAAGCGTTTTAGACCTGCCACTGCAAGGATAATGGCATCGTATTCGCCGTTGTCGAGCTTAGACAGGCGGGTACCGACGTTGCCGCGTAGGTCACGGATAACTAAATCTGGGCGTAATTCTCGTAACTGGCACTGACGGCGTAAGCTGGATGTACCGACGATGCTGCCTGCTGGGAGTGCATCAATATTGGCATAATGGTTAGAAACGAACGCATCTCGTGGATCTTCGCGCTCACAAATGGTGACCAAGCCTAACCCTTCAGGGAACTCTACAGGTACGTCTTTCATTGAGTGAACGGCAATATCTGCGCGACCTTCAAGTAACGCTAGCTCTAATTCTTTGACGAATAAACCTTTTCCACCGACTTTCGCTAATGGGGTATCTAAAATAATGTCCCCTTTGGTGACCATTGGGACTAACTCTACCTGTAAGCCGGGATGGCGTTGCTCTAATTCTGCTTTTACGAAATAAGCTTGCCATAGCGCCAGAGGGCTTTTACGCGTTGCGATACGCACGATATTTGTTGATGTCATTTCACTGTTTTCTCAGGCGAATATCGCCGCAGATTAACCATACAATTGGCGTTAGTTTTAACATGTTAGCGGTAATTTTTCCAGTTGGTCGCAGAATGAGCGATATAAGAAGAATGAACGGATGAGATGTATCAAGTGAAGTTCGCTTTTTTACATCTTTTTTGTGAGCCTCTTGGAAAAAAATGACTTAAAAGAGGATCTAGATAACAAATCTCTTTAGCTATTCGTGCTTTTTTGGAATTGCAGTGGGTGATATTTTGAAGGAATTTTGTTGAAGCGTGTAAGCGCAGACCCTGCCAGCACTGGGCTGAATTTAGATTAAGGCTGCTTTTTTGTTATACAACCCATGATGGTGATATTATTCCATTGAAAAACAAGGGATATTTCTGCAATGCAAAAATAAAAAGTCTTTTTATACAATATGTTGAAAAATAATTTGTACTAAAAATAGACGGGAAAAATTATGTGATCTACTTTACCCTTTTGCTCCAAGGTGTTAAATTGATCACGTTTCCGACAATCCCTTTGAAAAGTAATTTAAGTTTTTCTCTATCTGTTGGGTGCTGGGAAAATTCCCCAGGTTTGTCATTACATTCTTTCAGTCAGGCGTAACCTTTGTACCTCTATATTGAAACTTTAAAGCAAAGACTTGATGCGATAAACCAATTACGGTTGGAACGCGCGACGGCTTCTATGAGTGAAACCTTTTCGAAGGTTTACAGCTTGTTGCCTGTCTTGTTTCATTATCATCATCCCATGATGCCGGGTTATATTGAAGGCGACGTCCCTCATGGCGTCTGTTTCTTCTCACCAGATGCAGAACAACTCAAATGGTTA
Organism: Providencia sp. JGM181; assembly: GCF_018257375.1. Taxonomy (NCBI): domain Bacteria; kingdom Pseudomonadati; phylum Pseudomonadota; class Gammaproteobacteria; order Enterobacterales; family Morganellaceae; genus Providencia; species Providencia sp. JGM181. The sequence goes on from NZ_JAERJY010000084.1 coordinate 6,121, forward strand.
CAACCTTTCGAACGCTTCTTATCCACAAACAACCAAGCTAATGGTGAATTGCCAATTACAGGCATTTACTCGATGGGTAGTACCTCCTCTGTGGGGCAAAGCCACTGCTCTGATATTGATGTGTGGGTTTGTCATCCTTCTTGGTTAGATAACGAAGAAAAACGATCTTTACAGAAAAAATGCACATTAATTGAACAGTGGGCTGCCTCGCTGGGTATTGATGTCACTGTCTTTTTAATCGATGAAAATCGTTTTCGCCATAATGCAAGCGGGCATCTTGGTGGTGAAGATTGTGGTTCCACACAACACATTTTATTGCTGGATGAATTTTATCGTACAGCGGTGCGTATGGCTGGGAAACGTCTGTTATGGACAATGGTGCCTGTTGAAGAAGAGCAACACTATGACGAATATGTCATGGGGCTGTATGCTCAAGGGGTACTGACACCGAACGAATGGCTGGATTTAGGCGGCCTCGGTGAATTGTCAGCCGCGGAATACTTTGGTGCCAGTTTGTGGCAGCTATATAAAAGCGTCGATTCTCCGTATAAAGCGGTGTTGAAAAGTATTTTACTGGAGTCCTACTCTTGGGATTATCCGCACGGTAAGTTGTTAGCGTTAGAGTTTAAACGCCATTTGCATGCAGGTGAAATCGTCTGTTACGGATTGGATTCATACTGTCTCATGTTGGAGCGCGTAACCCGTTATCTGACTGAAATTAATGATTCCACGCGTTTGGATTTAATTCGTCGCTGCTTCTATCTAAAAGTCTGTGAAAAGCTTTCGGAAGATGAAGATGACCAATGTTCTGGTTGGCGCCGTGATGTGCTGTCCCAGTTAGTGGAGTCGTGGGGATGGAGCGCCGAGCGTCTGGCTGTGTTAGATACGCGTAGCCAGTGGAAAATTGAGCGTGTGCGTGAAGCGCATAATGAGCTGCTCGATACGATGATGCAAAGTTACCGTAACTTAATTCGATTTGCCCGTCGTAATAATTTAAGTGTTAGTGCTAGCCCACAAGATATTGGGGTATTAACCCGTAAGTTATATGCTGCGTTTGAAGCGCTACCCGGTAAAGTGACATTAGTAAATCCACAAATTTCCCCAGATCTTAGCGAAGAGCACCTGACATTTATTTATGTGCCTGAAGGACGTGCCAATCGTAGCGGCTGGTATCTGTATAACCAAGCGCCGCAAATCGACACGATTATCGGTCATCAACCTTTAGAATATAACCGCTATCTGAATAAGCTGGTGGCGTGGGCCTATTTTAATGGGTTACTGACTGAAAATACGCAAGTTCATATGCATCATGGCAAATCCCAATGCGATGAACGCAAATTACTGGAATTAATGCATGATGTATCGAGCCATTTCCCAATAAGATTGCCTGCTCCAACTCCTAAAGCGCTGTATAGCCCATGTGAAATCCGCCACTTAGCCATCATCGTTAACTTAGAAAAAGACCCGACACAGGTCTATTCTGAGCAGGTGGTGCATGTGGATTTCAGAAAGCTGGATATTTTCAGTTTTGGTGAGTCTCAAAAGTGCTTGATCAGCAGCATCGACCTTCTGTATCGCAATTCATGGAATGAAGTTCGTACCCTGCATTTCAGCGGTGAGCAGTGCATGTTAGAAGCACTGAAAACCATCCTCGGTAAAATGCACCAAGATGCGGCACCACCTGAAGCGGTTGAAGTATTCTGTTATAGCGAACATTTACGTGGGCTTATTCGTACTCGCGTACAGCAGTTAGTGTCAGAGTGTATTGAATTGCGCTTATCCAGCAATCGTCATGAACCTGGTCGCTTTAAGGCATTACGCATTGCAGGGCAAACATGGGGTCTGTTCTTTGAGCGTTTAAACGTCTCTGTACAAAAACTCGAAAATGCCGTTGAGTTCTACGGTGCAATCTCCCATAACAAGTTGCATGGTTGGCCAGTAAAATTACAAGCGAAAGGGGATAATCATCTTCCTGCGGTTGTGGATGGCTATGCCAGCGAAGGGATTGTGCAGTTTTTCTTTGAAAATACACCCGATAATACAGGGTTTAATATCTACGTATTGGATGAAGCTAATCGCGTGGAAATTTACTCTCATTGTGAAGGTTCCAAAGAAGAGCTAGTGCGCGATGTCAGCAAATTCTACTCTTCCTCCCATGACCGCTTTACCTACGGTGCAAACTTTATCAATTTCAATTTGCCGCAGTTTTATCAAATTGTGGAAGAAGAAGGCAAAAAGCAAGTTATTGTCTTCTCTGACGCTTCTTGGCCATTTACTGAAGATGAAGAGGATGATGAATATCCCTCGCCACCACAATTAAACCAATCTGAACAGCTAGACCATTCTAAACAGCATGCTCAATACTATTAATTTTATTATGTTGATTTTATTATGATAAAAAACAGACAGAGTAAGTTATAGACTCTGCCTGTGATTTTTGGTGTGTGTATTTAGAACGAGAATGGGAAGTGACTTTGGAAGGTAATGGCATTGCCCAACATGGACAAAAACTCTTGACCTGAGCGGTCGCAAATCCACTTTCCATCTTTATAATCATAATGATAGCCACCTTGTTTGGTTGCTAACCAGATTTGGTGGAAGGCTTCTTGTTTGTTGATGATGATTTTGCTGCCATCTTCAAAGCTTAAGGTCATGACGCCGCCATTAATTTCACTATCAATATCTGCATCGCCATCGTAATTATCTAAATGCTCTTCAATCGAGCTGAGCAATTGCTCTGCTAACTGATGAAATTCGCTATCGTTCATGATGTATTTCCTGTTTATACTTTTATTTAGGCGAAATTATAGGGTTGAATGTATTCGAGGGTCAAACGGCGCACATCTTACTTGTGAGATGCCATTTGAATTATTTAACGTATATAATATTAATATGTTTGATAAACAGGCGTGATTTGAAAAGCGACACCTGTTACTGTGTGAAATATCAGATTGCAAAATTTAGTCTTACAGGCGAAACATCATAATGAAAAAAAGTTTATTTGGACTTAGCGCACTTCTCGTTTTATTCACCCTTTCTGGCTGTGGCTTAAAAGGGCCGTTGTATTTTCCGCCTGAAGACAACGCAGCGGCGCCTGCTAAATCTGACGTGCAACCTAAAGCTCCAAGCAGCTCGAACCAAGAGCCTGCTGCGACCAAACAGTAAGCCTCTGCTATGGAACGTGAATTGCAGTTCTCAAAAATGCATGGCTTAGGCAATGATTTTATGGTGGTGGATGGCGTCACACAGAACGTCTATTTTTCACCTGAACTGATTTGCCGCCTAGCGGACAGGCATACCGGCGTTGGTTTTGACCAGCTTTTACTGGTCGAAGCCCCTTATGATCCTGATCTCGATTTCCATTACCGTATTTTTAACGCAGATGGTAGTGAAGTTGCACAATGTGGCAATGGAGCGCGCTGTTTTGCCCGTTTTGTCCGTTTAAAAGGTCTGACAAACAAACAGAAAATTAAAGTGAGCACCCAATCTGGGCGTATGACTCTCACAATTAATGAAAATGATGATGTTTGTGTGAATATGGGCGAGCCTGATTTTGAACCGCAAAACGTCCCTTTTCGTGCCGTGAAAGCGGAAAAAACCTATATTATTCGAGCACAAGAACGTACAGTGTTTGCGGGTGTTGTCTCGATGGGAAATCCGCACTGTGTGGTGCAAGTGGACAGTGTCCAAACCGCAGAGGTAGAAGTGTTGGGTCCTGCATTGGAAAGCCACGAACGCTTCCCTGAACGTGCCAACATCGGTTTTATGGAGATTGTCAGCGCAGACTATATTCGCTTACGTGTTTATGAACGTGGTGCGGGGGAAACCCAAGCGTGCGGTAGCGGTGCATGCGCCGCAGTTGCCGTGGGTGTAGGACAGGGCTTATTAGCTAACCGTGTTCGTGTCGATTTACCGGGCGGTTCCCTCGATATTAGTTGGGAAGGTCCCGGATCACCGCTGTATATGACAGGGCCTGCGACCCATGTTTATGATGGAGTGATCCAAATTTAATCTTGATTGAGTGGAAAGAGGGGAATAATGGATAAGCCTGAACAAGTGCCTGAGATTGCTCAGTTAATTGATGAGCAAGATGTGGTGCAATATTTAAAACAGAACCCTTATTTCTTTATTCGCAATGCGTCTCTTGCTGAACATATCAAGGTTCCTCATGCCGTTCAGGAGGCTATCTCGCTTCCTGAATTGGTGATGAGTCGTCAACGTCAGAAAATCAAAAATCTCGAACAGGATATCCGCTTTATGGTGGAACAAGCCCACGAAAATGGGCAACTGTTCGATGAGCTTCTTTATCTCGTCATTGAAATGTCTTCCGCAAATAGTTTGCGGGAGATGCTATTTGTGCTGAATCGCTGGGCTAAAAAGCTCGGGCTATCAGGAGCTTCTGTACGCTTATTTAGCGATAGTTGGCGATTATCTGCGCCATTGGATGCCTACGAATTAGTGCTCCCACGCCGTGTTTTTGAACCGGTACGTATTCAGCGTTTTGGGGATAACCTCAATTATCTTGGACGGCTAAATGGCCCTGAACTCCAACTTTTACTTCCTGAGGCTCAAAATGTGGGCTCAGTAGCGATTTCGTTGTTTGGGCATCATGGGGAATCTGGCATGGTGATATTTACCAGCCGTGACCGTGAGCACTATCAACAGGGTATGGGCACAGTCATGCTGGAAAAAGTAGCTCAAATTCTACCGAGGTTATTATGTCAATGGATAGAACGCCTGTAGACATTCAGCCAGAAGGGCTGATGATTCAAGTAGAAGCCTTTTTGCGTTACCTCCGCGTTGAGCGCCGGTTGAGTCCAGTCACGATAACCAATTATCGTCGTCAATTAGGTGCAGTTTGCCAAATTTTAGGTGAACTGAAAGTGAGCCAATGGCAGCAGTTGGATATGACGATAGGGCGCAATATTGCCGCGAAGAGCCGTCGAACAGGCTTGCAAGCAGCGAGCATGGCATTAAGGCTTTCCGCACTACGTAGTTTTTGTGATTGGATGGTGCAGCAAGGCGAGCTACCGGCAAACCCAGTTAAAACCATTCATGCCCCTAAAGCGAAAAAACGTCTACCGAAAAATATGGATGTGGACGAAGTTTCCCAACTGTTGAATATGGACAGTGGCGACCCGCTCGTGGTGCGAGACAGAACCATGCTGGAAGTGATGTATGGCGCGGGATTACGTCTCTCTGAGCTGGTTGGTTTGGATGTTAAGCACCTTGACCTCAATTTAGGCGAGGTCTGGGTGATGGGGAAAGGCAGCAAAGAACGTAAAATTCCCCTAGGAAAAACGGCAGTGAGTTGGCTAAAACGCTGGCTTGAAATGCGCGAATTGTATGAGCCTGTTGATGGCGCGGTATTTATTTCCACGAAAAGTGGTAAGCGTATCTCGAATCGCAATGTGCAAAAGCGGTTTGAGCAGTGGGGCATTAAACAAGCGGTAAATAGCCATATAAATCCCCATAAATTACGTCACTCTTTTGCAACTCATATTCTCGAATCAAGTGGTAATTTACGTGGGGTACAAGAGTTATTAGGTCATGCTAATCTCTCTACCACCCAAATCTATACCCATCTTGATTTCCAACATCTCGCTAATGTTTATGATGTGGCACATCCGCGAGCGAAGAGGGAGAAATCTTAATGCACTTTTACCGTCCGTTATCACCCATCAAAGCAATGACGTTTGATTTGGATGATACGTTGTACGACAACCATCCCGTGATTGATAAAACGGAAGAGGAAGTTTTACGGTTTATTCGTGAATATGACCCGCGTTTTCATCATTTTACGAATGATGACATTTATGCATTTCGCTATCTAGTGGAAGAACAAGAGCCAGATATTCGTCATGATATTACCCGCTGGCGCTGGTTATCGTCGAAAATGATGCTGTGCCACTATGGTTATAATAAAGAGGATGCCCTCAAAGGTGCGGATGATATTATGGCGCACTTTACCTACTGGCGTAATCAAATTCATGTCCCGCAATCCACCCATGAAACGCTAGCAAAATTAGCCGAAAAATTACCGCTGGTGGCGATTACGAATGGTAACGCCGAGCCGCAAGCGTGTGGGCTGGGGCAATATTTTCAGTTTGTATTAAAAGCTGGGCCGGATGGGCGCTCTAAGCCATGCTGCGATATGTATCATCTTGCTTCTACGCGTTTGAATATCGAGCCAGGCGCTATTTTACATATTGGAGATAATTTGCTGACCGATGTAGAAGGGGCGATTAATAGCGGTATGCAAGCCTGCTGGTTCAACGTGGACCATACGACGTTAATGGATGAGAAAGAAGGGCGCATATTGCCTCATGTGGAAATTTGTCGGTTGGATTCTCTCCTGTCATTGGTATAATCCTTTCTCTGTATAAAAACACAGTGGTGGTAGCCACTGTTAAACCATTTCCAAACCAATCAGGTTTGAAATGGTTGTTTAGGTTTATGAAAATAAACGAGGAAAATCAAGTTATTGATTTTCGCCTGATAACACAAAGAGGGAAAAACCACGCTTTTCTCCCTCTTTGTCAGTAACCTCACAGTGGTGGTAGCCACTGTCTTGCTTTGATGGTAACTATGGACGTCTCATATCTGCTCGAAGGTCTTAATGACAAACAGCGCGAAGCGGTTGCAGCCCCGCGTACTAATTTACTGGTACTTGCAGGCGCAGGTAGCGGTAAAACCCGTGTGTTGGTTCATCGCATTGCGTGGCTTATGTCGGTGGAGAATGCTTCCCCATTTTCGATTATGGCCGTGACGTTTACCAACAAAGCCGCCGCAGAAATGCGCCACCGTATTAATCAGTTAGTGGGTGCTAGCGAAGGCGGCATGTGGATCGGTACTTTCCACGGTCTCGCGCACCGTTTACTTCGCCAGCATTACTTGGATGCGAATCTGCCGCAAGATTTCCAAATTCTAGACAGTGATGACCAGTACCGTTTGATTCGTCGCCTGCTTAAAGCCATGAATCTTGATGAGAAGCAGTGGCCGCCTCGTCAGGGAATGTGGTACATCAATGGCAAAAAAGATGAAGGGCTACGTCCCCAGCATGTTGAAAGCTATGGTAATCCAGTTGAAGCGACATGGCTGAAAGTGTATCAAGCCTATCAAGAGGCCTGTGACCGTGCAGGGCTGGTGGATTTTGCCGAATTACTGCTACGCGCTCATGAGCTATGGCTGAATAAGCCTCATGTTTTACAGCATTATCGCGAGCGTTTTACCAATATTTTGGTGGATGAGTTCCAAGATACCAACAGCATTCAATATGCGTGGATCCGCGTGTTAGCGGGTGAGACTGGCAAAGTGATGATTGTCGGCGATGATGACCAGTCAATCTATGGCTGGCGTGGCGCTCAAGTTGAAAATATTCAGCGTTTCTTGAATGATTTCCCCGGTGCAGAAACTATCCGACTCGAGCAAAACTACCGTTCGACCAATAATATTCTGAAAGCCGCCAACACCCTGATCGCCAATAATAGCGACCGCCTAGGAAAGAATTTATGGACGGAAGGCGGTGATGGCGAGCCGATTTCCCTTTACTGTGCCTTCAATGAGCTTGATGAAGCTCGCTATGTGGTTGGACGAATTAAACAGTGGCATGAAAATGGCGGTGCGCTGCAAGATTGTGCCATTCTTTACCGCAGCAACGCCCAATCTCGTGTGATGGAAGAAGCGTTGATTCAAGGCGCGATGGCATACCGTATTTATGGTGGTCAGCGCTTCTTTGAACGCCAAGAGATCAAAGACGCATTATCCTACCTTCGATTAATTGCTAACCGTAACGACGATGCCTCTTTTGAGCGTGTGGTAAACACACCAACACGAGGCATTGGTGAGCGAACGCTGGATACGGTTCGCCAAACTGCTCGGGATCAGCAACTGACATTATGGGAAAGTTGTGAGTACTTACTTCGCGAGCAAGTCCTGGGAGGAAGAGCGGCAAGCTCCATCGAGCGTTTCTTAGAGTTAATCGACGCATTAGCGAAAGAAACCCAAGAGATGCCACTGCATGTGCAAGCTGACCGCGTGATTAATGACTCTGGTTTGCGTGCGATGTATGAGCAGGAAAAAGGTGAAAAAGCCCAAGCACGAATTGAAAACTTGGAAGAGTTAGTTAACGCAACACGCGATTTTAGCTATCAAGATGAAGACCAAGATTTGATGCCATTGCAGGCATTTTTATCTCATGCGGCATTGGAGTCTGGGGACGGTCAAGCGGATGCCAGCCAAGATGCGGTGCAATTGATGACGCTACACTCAGCGAAAGGGCTGGAATTCCCTGTTGTGTTTATGGTGGGTGTGGAAGAAGGCATGTTCCCAAGCCAAATGTCGATGGATGAAAGTGGGCGCTTAGAAGAGGAGCGCCGTCTTGCCTATGTGGGGATCACCCGCGCTATGGTGAAATTGACGATCACCTACGCTGAAAGCCGTCGTCTTTATGGCAAAGAAGTTTATCATCGTCCTTCTCGCTTTATTGGTGAGCTACCGACGGAGTGTGTGGAGGAAGTTCGATTAAGAGCCACGGTTTCCCGCCCTGTCAGCCATCAACGTCTTGGCACACCGATTAGCCAAAATGATTCTGGCTATGCGTTAGGGCAGAGAGTGATGCACCCTAAATTCGGCGAAGGCACGATTATTAATCTCGAAGGTAGTGGGGAACATTGTCGCTTACAAATTGCTTTTCAAGGGCAAGGGATTAAGTGGCTGGTGGCGTCTTATGCGCGGTTAGAAATGTTGTAGATCTAAATTACATATAGCACCGCAAAGGACTGTGGTGCTAATTAAAAATAAATCCAAAAACTGTCT